>NZ_JBHWKU010000011.1:0-242633 GCF_042730645.1 Streptomyces sp. NPDC059906 | reverse complement strand
GAGCGGGTACCACATCGCTGCGCGATGTGCAAGTGGGGCGGCCGCTGCGCTCCCGCTGGCCCTCGCGATGCGAGGGCGGTCCCTTCCGCTGCGCTCCAGGGACCGGTGGGGCCGGCCGCTGCGCGCCCGGCTGGCCGCGCGGTGCGCGGCCGGGCTGCTCGGGGTCTGACGGTGCGGCTGGCGGGGCCTCTAGTACGGGAGTTGAGGGGAGCGCGGGGCGCTCCCGGCGGGTCCGCTGCGCTCCCCCACCTGACGGTCCTTCCGGCTGCGCCTCCAGAACCTTGGGGCCCGCTGACGCAGGCCGGGCCGGCTATGAGGGGTGAGGGTCGTTCGTGTGGATTCCAGTGTACCGTGTGCATTCGGTAGATGCAGCATGTACCGTTGGCGGAAACGCAGGACACACCCCAACCGCCCGGTAACCTCCCCCAATTACGAGAGGAATGACCACAGATGACCGGTCACCAGGAATCTACCGGACCCGATTCCGCGCTGAGCAGCGATTCTGTGCGCCGGGTGACGCAGTACCAGACTGCGGGCGTCAACGCCCGGTTGAGGCTGTTCGCGCTCCTGAAGGCTCAGGGCGTGCCCGCGAGCGAGGCGGACGGCCTGGTGGCCGCGCTGGAGGCCGGGGCGGTCGCCGGGGCGCAGTGCCAGGTGGTGGAGCTGGACGGGACGGCGCCGGCCTCTCGTGGCGTGCAGTTCGAGGACGGCTGGGACGAGGGCGTCAGGACCGTGAGCGAGGCCCTGGTGGGCATCGCGGACCGGGAGTGGTCCCGGCGCGGCGGCCGGTCCGTTGGAGCCGCTGAGCTGGCCGTATACATCGCGGACGTGAGGCAGCGTGAGCGGGCCGACCTGGTGCGGCTGGAGAAGTTCGTCCGGGAGGCCGTGCTGCCCGGCACCCACCCGCACACCACGGCGCGGCGCCGGGTGCTGGAGGCGCTGGGTGAGGCCGGCGGTCTGTGCACGGCCCGGACGCGGAACGGGGACGTCGTGGTCTGCACGCTCGATGCCGGTCACTACGACCCGGACGACAAGCCGCCGTTCAAGGACGGGAAGCCGGGCGGCTGGCACAAGGCGGATGCCTCGATCTGGAACGAATTGGGCGCGGCCTGCGTTCCGCACGCGGCCATCTGAAAAGCCACTGGAATTGACCGCTCGGGGAGGCAAGGAAATGTCAGCGATTCCGCTCAAGGAACACCAGGTAGACCAGCGCGCCGCGTTTCGCAGGTGGGTGGGATTCTCTGCAAGGTCATCTGTGCCCCCGCAGGGTGCCCGTGCCACGATCGTGTCAGCGACCGGCTCGGGTAAGACGATCATGGCCGCCGCGTGCGCGCTGGAGTCGTTCGCGGACGGCCGGATCCTCGTGACCGTGCCGACCCTGGACCTGCTCGCGCAGACCGCCCAGGTGTGGCGCGCGGTGGGCCACCGGGCCCCGATGGTCGCGGTGTGCTCGCTGGAGAACGACCCGGTGCTGAAGGAACTGGGCGTGCGGACCACCACCAACCCGATCCAGCTCGCCCTGTGGGCCGGGCACGGGCCCGTGGTCGTGTTCGCCACGTACGCCTCTCTCGTGGACCGTGAGGACGTCGACGCTCCCGAGGAACAGCGGAAGGTTCGCGGGCCGCTGGAGGCCGCTCTGGCGGGCGGGGAGCGGCTCTATGGCCAGCGCATGGACGGCTTCGACCTCGCCATCGTGGATGAGGCCCACGGAACCGCCGGTGATCTTGGTCGGCCGTGGGCCGCGATCCACGACAACGCCCGGATCCCGGCGTCCTTCCGGCTCTACCTGACCGCGACCCCGCGCATCCTCGCCGCGCCCCGGCCGCAGAAGGGCGCGGACGGCCAGGAGGCGGAGATCGCGACCATGGCCGACGACCCGAACGGGACGTACGGCGCGTGGCTCGCGGAGCTCGGGCTGTCGGAGGCGATCGAGCGCGAGATTCTCGCCGGGTTCGAGATCGACGTCCTGGAGATCCGCGACCCCTCCCCCGTGATCGGGGAGTCCGAGGAGGCCCGGCGGGGCCGGCGTCTGGCGCTGTTGCAGACCGCGCTCCTGGAGCACGCCGCCGCGCACAATCTCCGTACGGTCATGACGTTCCACCAGAAGGTGGAGGAGGCCGCGGCGTTCGCGGACAAGCTGCCGGAGACGGCAGCCGAGCTGTACGTCAACGACGCCTCCGATGAGGACCTGGCCGCTGCGGACAAGCTGCCGAAGTCCTCGATCGACGCGGAGTTCTACGAGCTGGAGGCCGGCCGCCATGTCCCGCCGGACCGGGTGTGGTCGGCGTGGCTGTGCGGCGACCACCTCGTGTCCGAGCGGCGCGAGGTCCTGCGCCAGTTCGCCAACGGCATCGACGCGGCCGGGCGCCGGGTGCACCGCGCCTTCCTCGCCAGCGTTCGCGTCCTCGGGGAAGGCGTGGACATCACCGGCGAGCGGGGCGTGGAAGCCGTCTGCTTCGCGGACACCCGCGGCTCGCAGGTGGAGATCGTGCAGAACATCGGCCGGGCGCTCCGGCTCAACAAGGACGGCAGCACGAAGGTGGCCAGGATCATCGTGCCGGTGTTTCTGGAGCCCGGCGAGGACCCGACCGACATGGTCGCCAGTGCCTCGTTCCGCCCCCTTGTGGCGGTCCTCCAGGGGCTCCGCAGTCATGATGAGCGACTTGTTGAGCAGCTCGCTTCCCGCGCGCTCACGAGCGGGAAGCGCAAGGTTCACGTCCGGCGTGACGAGGATGGGCAGATCGTCGGGGCCGGCGGGGAGGGTGACGGCGAGGGCCAGGAGGGCGACGACACGCAGGCCGCCGCCGAAGCGGCCCTGCTCCACTTCTCCTCTCCCCGGGACGCTGCGACGATCGCGGCGTTCCTGCGCACCCGGGTCTACCGGCCGGAGTCGCTGGTGTGGCTGGAGGGCTACCAGGCCCTGCTCCGGTGGCGGAAGGAGAACGGGATCACCGGCCTCTACGCCGTGCCCTACGACGTCGAGGTCGAGGTCGGCGTCACCAAGGACTTCCCCCTTGGCCGCTGGGTCCACCAGCAGCGCAAGGCGCTGCGGGCCGGGGAGCTGGAGGAACGGCGCAAGACGCTGCTGGACGCCCCAGAGGCCGGGATGGTCTGGGAGCCGGGCGAGGAAGCCTGGGAGAACAAGCTCGCCGCGCTCCGGTCTTACCGGCGGGCCATGGGACATCTCGCGCCGCGCCAGGACGCCGTGTGGGGCGAAGGCGAAGCGATGGTGCCCGTCGGCCAACACATGGCCAACCTGCGCCGGAAGAGCGGCCTGGGCAAGGACGCGGAGCGGGCCGCCGCGCGCGCGAAGCAGCTGGCCGCGGTCGATGAAGACTGGAACTGCCCGTGGCCGCTGGACTGGCAGCGGCACTACCGCGTCCTCGCGGACCTGGTCGACGCCGACGGCGTCCTGCCGGCCATCGAACCCGGGGTGCTCTTCGAGGGCGACGACCTGGGCAAGTGGCTGGAGCGGCAGAAGAACCCTGGCACCTGGACGCAGCTGTCGACCGAGCAGCAGGAGCGGCTGTCGAAGCTGGGCGTGCAGCCCGCTGAGGCCCCGTCTTCCGCCCCGGCAGCAGAGCGTGCGGCAAAGGGCCCGAGCAAGGCACAGGCCGCGTTCCAGCGGGGCCTGGCGGCCCTCACACAGTGGGTGGAACGGGAAGGCGCGGACCGGCCCGTGCCGAGGGGACACAGCGAACAGATCACGGTCGACGGCGAGACGGAGCCGGTGGCCGTGAAGCTGGGCGTGTGGGTCTCGAACACCAAGTCGAGGCGGGACAGGCTCGCGGCGGAGCAGCTGGACGCGCTGCGGGAGCTGGGCGTGCAGTGGGCGTGACGCTCGCGTCGGCGGGTCGTTGAGCCGGTCGGGCATCCCAGAGCACAGAGAGACCCCGGGCCGCAGATGCCCGGGGTCTCGTATGTCTGGCCAGTGGCGAGGGCCGCTCCCGCGGCACGGGTCAGCGCCGTTCGGCGGTCTGTCCCGGGGTGGCCGCCCTGTTGCGCGCGGGCTTGCCTTCGTTCCTCTTCTCCGTGCCCACGAGAGCCGGGTTGGCGAGGGAGTCAGTGAGGCTGGGCGGAGGTGGTGGCGGAGGAGGTGGGGCTGGGTTCCCCTGGTTCTGTGTGTCTGTCATGGCCGCCAGTGTGCAGCACGAGACTGACAGTGGAGAGGACGATCGCGGCGGCGACAGCGGCCAGGGCGACCGTCCATCGCTTGGTCTTCCGCTGGTGCAGGCGGGCGTTCTTCTCGAACATCCCCACACGCGTTCCGGCCAGGGCCCCCAGCGTCGCGCCCTTTTCCGAGCGTGCGTAGGTGTCCAGGACGTCCCGCGGCTTGATGTCCTCGTACTCGGCGAGGTTGAAGACCGAGATGCCGAAGCCGGCGGCCACCGCGTACGCCGCGAAGGCCGCGGTACCGGTGAACAGCTCGAAGCTCCGGGAGGCCAGGAACTGGGCGCCTGTGGCCGCGAAGCCGACCAGGAAGATCGCCTTCGTGTCCACCTTCGCGCCCGACTCCGACTGGCGTGCCAGACGGGCCGCGAGTTCGCTGTTGATCAGCTCCAGGGTCTCTTTCTGATCCTCGAGCTCTTGCGGCGTCATTGTCATGTCCTGAGCGTATGTAGTGCGGAGCGTCCGTTCAGGGTGCCTCGATGAACGGCAGTCCGACTGCGGCGAGCTTCGTCTGGAGGTTGATGTCGTCGCTGGCCACGTAGACGGAAGAGCCGGGATGCCGGGACTGCAGCAGCAGGGTGGAGGCCACCAGGCGGTCATCAGGCACGTCTAGGTCCAGCCAGTTCGGCAGCCCGTCGCCCTTGGGTTCGATGTGCTCGAAGACGGCGTGCACGTCGCCGGCGACTCGGACGCCGCGCCGCACGTCGCCGTTGGTCCGCAGTCCCTTCAGGCGGCGGTCGGCCTTCTTCGCCGCCTCCCGAATATCGGGGTTGCGTCCGGCGCGCTTGTGGTCGTCCAGTTCCCGCAGGACAGCGGGCATCAGGTGAACCATGTACCGCTTTCCCAGCAGCGGCGTGTAGATCGCCACGTCGGGGTCGTCCAACAGCACGTTCGTGTCGACCACCAGGCGCACCGCCCAGGGGTCACAGGGCAGCAGCTCACCCAGTTTCCGGAGTGTGGTCACTGCGTCGCGCACGCGGTCGGTGGCCTTGTCGATGGTGGCCGGCACCGTTTTGTCACGCGGGCGCTCAAGCCAGCGCCGCAGTAGGTCAAGGTTCTCCTCAAGGCGCTTGGTGACCTCGGGAGTCGGATGCGGGAAAAGCAGGCGGAACAGCGGCTCCCAGTCCCGCACGCGCCCCAGCAGTTGCATTCGTCGCGCCTCGAGTTCGGGGCTGCTGGGCACCCATCCCCATTTGGGAGCGCCAAGGTGCATCACGTAGTCGCGTCCGCGGTTGGGGTCGGTGTTTCGGATCTGTGAGTCCGCGAGGATCTGCACGAAGTCCGCTTCGATCAGGTCCAGGTCCGTCCGGAGGCGATCCAGGTAGGTCGGTGGAGCTGCTTGCGTGGCCATCTGCCGATGATGTCGCACGCCACTGACAGCCCTCACCGGTCGGATGTCCCAGAGCACCTCCGTCGCCGGGCTGACGGCGGGGCGCGGTGGCACTGGCCGACGCGCAACCGGGCTGGGCGCGCCCCGATCCCCGGCCGCGACCGCGCCGCCCATCCCGCCCGTCCCTTACTCCTTCACTCCAGCCAAGGGACATGGGCAGAGCAGCCGCAACGGGGATGTCAGCGATCCGACCACGGCAAAACAGCGTGGTGACCTGCGCGGACGCGGGGACGGTCCTGCGGGCCGCGCAACACCTGGCGCAACCCTTGGCGCAACATCCAGCGCAACAGATAGGCGCAACCCTTGGCGCAACCTCGTGCTCCTGGTCGACCGGGGCGACCGCTCACGCGGAGCGTCCTCTTCGGCTACAGCCCGAACTGGCTCATCAGGTCCGCGCACAGTTCGTCAGCACTGCTGCGTCCTTCGTCATCCGCCGCCGCAGGGGAGAGCACGGTGTGAGCGGGCTGGAGATGGTGGGGCCTGCGGGTGTACGGCGGCTCCGTCTCCGCCCCATCTCCCCAGGTTGAGGTGAGCGGTGCCATGGCCCTGGGTCCGTCTGGAGAGATGATCAGCGAAGTCAGTTGCAGGGTGCTGTCCAGGCGCAACTTTCGCTGGTGCTCCTGCGCGGTGGCGATGAAGTCGTAGCAGCACGCCGTCACCAAGCGCTCGGATACTTGGAGGACGTCGTCCTGTCCTGGGAGCTCCTCGCCCCCCGCGCGGATGAAGGACAGATTGGCGGCCATCACCACGGTGCCGTCGTAGTGCAGCTCAGTGATGATCTCTCGGTTCATGGGTGACTGCAGGTTGTTGCACACCCAGCGGCGCAGGCCGGGGCGCGGGTTGAGTCGGGTGTCCGGCCCCATCCCGACCAAGGGGCCTGGCACCAGCTCTCTCGCGTGCAGAACGCGGGCTCGCGTCTTGGCGGCCTCCAAGACCTCCCGTGCCTGATCCCGGCTCATCGTGGAGGCCCCGCGTGGCAGGGGCCTCTGGGGTCGGGAGACCGCGATGAACCAAGCTGAGGGCACGTGGACGTGCGCGGTGACGGTCTGGGTGGTGAAGTCGATGTGGCGCTGGATCTCTTCTTCTGCCCGGCCGACGCGGGCGAAGCGGTCGCGGTAGGCCCGCTCGATCTGGTGCTCTGCCATCCAGGCGGTGTGGTCGTTGTCCCGGTAGGGGACGACCGCAGCCTGCTGTTCCTTGTCGCGTGCTGCGCCGCCGTACACGAAGTGCGGTGCCATCTCGCTGGCCGGCACATCGACGACCAGGACCGTCTTCATCCCGTCGGTCAGCTCGAATATGTCCAGGTCCGGCAGGTAGGGCTGGACGTGGTTGCGGATCCACTGGGCGTACTGCTGCCGGTTGACCCCGTCGGGGTCGATGCCCGTCAGGACGGTCGTCTTGTCCTGGACCCCGAAGATGATCAGTCCGCCACGGGTGTTGGCCATGGCGGCGACGTCCTTGGCGAACTCATTCCACCGACCGTCCCGGGGCGGCTGAGGAAGCATTTCCTTCCAGTCCAGGTCGTCGGACTCCTCCAGGTTGTCCGCTGCGGCCTGGCGGACCATGTCGAAGGTAAGGGGCCCGGGTATCCGAGGTGTTCGTGGAGTCTTGTCCATGTGCGTGCCATGCGCGGCAGCGTAGAGGGCGTATCGAACCCTGTCAGACACGCTTTCCCCCTCGCGATGGCGGGCGGTGATCAACCACAACAGGAAACCCGCCGTCAGGAACAAGGCCGTCGTGCTGCCCTTCGCCCAATCCGCGCAGGGTCCAGAGTCTCACCCGGGGCCTCAGCAACCGATCGCCAAACGTGAGGTCAGATCCTGGTCGACGGCAACGTACGCCGATAGCGGCCCGTTGCTGACGTAGCTGAGTTCATCCCGCAGTACGGCGGACTGAAGGTGTGCACGCACGGTCTTTGCGGTCGCGCTGCGCAACGACGGCCGCGTCACCAGTCCGTAGCCCTGCGGTGCCTTTCGCCCGGATGGCTTCCATCATGGCAGGCCACCATTCCTGGTATGACGCGTCACCGTCTTCAGCCGAGTGGCAACCCTCCTCATCTGTATGGAGCAGGAGCAGTCCCTGGAGCGCACCAAGGAGAGGTGCCCAGTTCTCCGCGGACGCGCGGTCCCTGGCCGTCGCGTAGGGAAGTTCGTATTGATCAACGTCAGGGAGCACATTCCACACGTAGTGCTCAGATGGCACGGCACCGCGGAGGTACACGGCCACCGCTGTACGCCACTGAACCAGCGCTCCTACCCCGCTATTGGCATGCAACTTCCCGCCCTCGCGCAAGAGCGCGGACAAGGTACCTACCTGCTCGCTAGTCAGCTTCATACACCGCGCAACGAGTGGATCCCGCACCGGACACCTTCAAGGCCGCCTGCCTGATCCGCGATGATCGAGCGGGCAGCACGGCTGCCGTGCGTTGTCGGCGCCCTCCCAGGCGGTCGGGATGTGTGGCGTCACAGTCGACTCGCCTCAGCGTCGGTAGGTCAGACGGCCCCAGTGACGGGCGCGGCGTCTAGGAGCTGTCCGGGCGATCACGCGTCTCGTTAGGGTGAGTCGGCGGAGGGACGTGATGGGTGCTGTGGAGATGACTCGCGCGGAGGCGGTCACGCTCGTGCAGCGGATCATGGAAGCGGACTACGCCTCTGACGACGAGGTGGACGGCTGGTTGGACAGGCTCGACAGAGCCCTGGCATGTCCGTCCGGTTATGTCAGCGACTTGATCTTCTGGCCGCCGGAGCGGGAGCTTTCGGCTGATGAGGTAGTCGGTCAGGCCCTGGCGCACCGGCCGATCGCCTTGTGAGGTCGGGACTCAGCCCCGAAGCCAGATGAGTAGAGCCGCGGTGGTTGCGGTGCCGAGGAAGACGTAGCCGCGCCTGATGCCCCTATAGATGTCAAACAGCGACGGGGGTGGGTGCTGTCTGACCAGCGGGGGCGGGTGCCGGGACGATGAGCCGGTAGACCTCTCGTGCGGCATAGCGTTTGAGGCAGCGGATGATCTCGCGACGTGTCTTGCCCTGGGCAAGACGTCGTCGTAGATAGTCCTGTGACCGGTCCTCCCAGCGCAGACGGCTGAGGACGATCCGGTAGAGGGCGGCGTTCGCTTGGCGGTCGCCGCCGCGGTTCAGTCTGCGCCGTTGCGTCTTTCCAAAGGAGGCCTCGACCGGGCTGGTGCCGCATAGGGCAGCGAAGGACGCCTCGCTGGCAAGTCGCTCAGGGTTGTCGCCGACCGAGATGAGCAGGGCGGCGGCGCTGTCCGGGCCGACGCCACGGACCTCCAACAAGCCCGGCGCACTGAGTTCGACGGCCTCGGCTATCCGCTTGTTGAGGTCGTCGATCTCCTCGGTGAGGTGTCGGATGCGGCGGGCCAGCAGCCTCAAGGTGTGGCGGGCAGCCCCGGCCGGCCCGGAGGTGCGCTGAGCGTCCAGCCCGGCGCACCGCTTGAACAAGTGCGGGTTGCTCAGCCCCGCCATTGACTCGCGCAGCGCGGTGTCAGCCGAGACCAGGACGCTCTTGAGCTGGTTGACCGCCTGGGTTCTGGACTTGATCGCGGACCCTTTTGCCAGCTTGAACAGGCGGAGCATCTCCACTGGGCCGTCGCTCGTCTTCGCCGCGGCGGTGGCACGTCCGCTCAGCACGGCGCGGGCGGCGGCCTCGGCGTCGATGGCGTCGGTCTTGCCGTGGCGGCGTCGGGCGGCCTTGTCAGGCTGGTTGACCTCGGTCACATCGATGCCTTCGGCGCGCAGGTGCCGTGCCAGGGCGGCTCCGTAAGAGCCGGTGCATTCAACGCCAGGCGGTCGCAGCGCGCCGAAGGACCGTGCCCAGTCGACAAGTTGCCGGTAGCCGTCAGCGGTCGCGGGGAAGCTGCGGCCGTCCAGAACAGCGCCGAGCGTGGTAATGACGGCTGCGGCGTGGATGTCCTTGTGGGTGTCCACTCCGAGCAGAACGTCCTCAACGTCCGCCGGGACGTGACGTGGGGCATTGGGCTGCGTAATGCTTGTCAAGGTCGCCTCTCCTGATCACCTCGGGATCCGGTGGCCGTCGCCGGGCCGGTGGCGGTCAAGACTGTGACGGTGCCTGTCGCGAAGGCCCCTATCGGGACACGTCCCCCTGCCCGGCGGCAGCAAGTACCGCCCCGAACGGTGGCCGACAGATCAAACGCAAGGCATCAGGGCCAGTCGTAGCGCGAGTCAGGCCACCGCCCGAAGCGGCACCCGAACATCCTCACAGTCATAGCGGATGGCCACGGCCCGGGAGTTCTTGAGCCGGTTGATGGTCCGCTCGACTTCGTTGCGGCGTTTGTAGATCTCGCTGTCGAAGCCGGTGGGCCGGCCGCCCCCACTGCCGCGGCGTTTGCGGTTCGCCTGCTGGTCCTTCGGCTCGGGGATGGTGTGTTTGATCTGGCGTCTTCGCAGGTAGCGCCGGTTCCGGCGGGAGCTGTATCCCTTGTCGGCCGCCCAGGTGGTCCGGCCGGGTGCGGGGCCGTCCCGAACCGACGCGCGGAACCCGGATCTTGGCCAACACTGCTTGGAACTGGGTGCAGTCCGCCCGCTGTCCGCCAGTGACAATCAAAGACAGCGGGCGGCAGCCACCTTCACCCGCGAGGTGAATCTTGCAGGTCAGGCCGCCCCGAGAGCGGCCCAGGCCCTCGCCTCCTGCACCACCTCCACCAGCCGGGTGAGCAGGCTTTGCCACGGTGTTTCGCCCTGATGTTCTGCCGCTTCGGCCCCCTTTGAAGCGGCTGCCGGCGGCGGGTCGGTCCGGGCACCGGCCGCGTGCTGATGGGCGCGCACGATGGTGGAGTCCACCGAGACGTCCCAGTCGATCTCGCCCGCGATGTCGGCAGCGGCCTGGACCTGCTGCAGCAGACGCTCCCACGTGCCGTCGGCCGACCACAGCCGGTGGCGTTCATAGACGGTCTTCCAGGGGCCGAAACGCTCTGGAAGATCCCGCCATTGCACCCCGGTCCGCACCCGGTGCAGAATCCCGTCGATCACCTGTCGGTGATCCCGCCACCGGCCACAACGTCCATTACTCACCGGCAGGAACGGCCGCAGCCGTTCCCACTCCGCATCCGTCAGATCGCCCCGCCCCATGCCCGCAACAACGACCCAGGCACAGAGCGGTCACATGATCGCCCGGACAGAACCTAGGGGGCACCGCCGTCACGCCTGCGAGGTCCAGGCCGCCACCAGGTCGAGGAGGCCGGGGAACCGGGCGTTGAGGTCGTCGACCCGGACCTGGCTTCGGCGCTCGAGCCCGTACTGACGCTGACGGGTGACCCCCGCCTGGCGCAGCGCCTTGAAGTGGTGGGTGAGCGACGACTTGGGGCGGTCGAAGCCGAACCAGCCGCAGGAGTGGTCGAAGTTCTCGGACTCCAGGAGGAGTCTGCGGACGATCGTCAACCGCAGGGGGTCGCTGAGCGCGCCGAGCACAGTCTCCAGGCGTAGCTCGTCCACCCCCGGCTCCGGCAGGGGTTCCGGCAGGTCGGGCGGCTCGGGGAACACCTTGACAGCGGGCGCGGCGGCCGTGGTCGCGGGCATAGGCAACTCCTCATAACGGCATTCCTATGTACGACTTCGATCGTACTGCATGCTAAGTTCGACTCTACTCGTACTGCTGGATGCCGGCAGGGAAGATCGGGAGGAACAGTCATGTCCGAGACCCGGACCGCAACCACCCAGGCCATCGGCGGGAGACGACGTACAGACAGCGCGGACACCGACGGGCACTCCGCCGCGCCGCTGTGGTGGGTGTGGCTGGCCGCATGGCCGGTAACGGCCGTGTTCGTGCTCTCCAACGCGGCGACGCCGCTCTACGTGATGTGGCAACGCGACATCGGCTTCTCCAAGGGCACCCTGACCGTGGTGTTCGCCTTCTACATCGTCGGCCTCATCGGCTCGCTGCTGGTCTCCGGCGTGGTCTCCGACCGGGTCGGCCGCAAGCCCGTCCTGCTGCCCGCCCTGGCGCTCGCTCTCGCCGCGTGCGCGGTCTTCGCGACCGCCACCAGTGTCGCCGCGCTGATCGTGGCCCGGCTGTTCACCGGGATCGCAGTCGGCGCCGTCGTGTCGGCCGGCATGGCCGCCGTTACGGACGTCGCCGGGCCCGAGCGCAAACGGATCGCCGCCCTACTCGCCTCCTGCGCGATGGTCTTCGGCGCGGGGCTCGGCCCGCTGCTCGCCGGCGTGCTCTCCGAGACGGTGCCCGGACCGACCGTCACCGTCTTCGTCGTCGAGGCCGCGCTCCTGATCACCGCGGTGCTCTGCGTGTTGCGGATGCCGGTGCGCCGTCCCGAGGAGCGCGCCAAGGGCGCCTGGGTGCGGGTGCCGGGCGTGCCGCAGGGCAACGGACGACAACTCGCCCTTGGCATCGCGGTGTTCGCGCCCGGCATCACCGCCACGTCCTTCGTGCTCTCGCTCGGCCCCTCGCTGCTGTCCGGCCTGCTCGACACCACCAACCGGATCGTCGCCGGCGCCATGGCGTTCGTGATGTTCCTCGCCGCCACCGGGGTGCAGTTCGCCGTCCAGCGGCTGCGCCGCCGCACCATCCTCACGGCCGGCGCGGTGAGCACCACGCTCAGCATGATCACGCTGGTGATCGCCGTGCACACCTCGGCGGTGGCGGTGCTCATCCTCTCCGCCCTGCTGGCCGGAGCCGGCCAGGGCATGGGCCAGCTCGGCGGCCTGTCACTGCTCAACTCCAGCATCCCGCCGCAGCGCCTGGCCGAGGCCAACGCCGCGCTGAACGTGGGCGGATACATCCCGGCCGGTGTGCTGCCCGTGTCCGCCGGCTACCTCAGCGACGCCGTGGGCCTGACCAACGGCGCCACGATCTTCGGCGCGGTCCTGATGGGCGTCGCCGTGATCGGCGGGCTGGTCGTCCTGGCCACCAAGCGTCAGGTGACGGACCCCGCCTGACCGGGGCCCGCCCGACGGGACCGACGGGGTCGGCCTGCTCCTGGGGAGCGGCGCACCGCTGGACGGCGGCGGTGCACCGCTCCCCAGGCACACGCCGGCCACGGCCCCCCACATTTCGACCGCCCGGGCCGGCACACCTGCCGACCCGCGGCGCACAGCACCCGGCCCGTTCTCGCCCCGGGCCGGGCCGTCCCGTTTCGCTCGCCGGACGAGCCCTCTTTGGGGCCAGCCGCCCCGGGCCCCGCACAGAGAGCGCCACGGCCGCGGGTCGCACACGCCGGCCGATCCACATCTCTCGTCAGACACCCTGTACCCGCGCGGCCGACCCGGGCAGTTTCGCAAGCGCCGACCGCCCGGGAACCCGTGCCCGTCGCGCCGGACCATGGATCGGACGCGTCAGCCGACCCCCGTGTCGGGCACCCCGCACTCGCCCCGGGCACCGCGCACACGCGCCGGGCCGAGCCCCGCGAGCGCCCGCCCACCCGGAACCCAGCGCCGGACCACGCCCCGCTGCCGGGGAGAGACGTCCCGGATCACCCCTCGCGAGCGCCGGGCGTCCCGGACGGACCCACCCAGGTGTCGACCGGCCCCGCGCCCCGCCACCGCCTCAGTCGGCCCGGATCGACCGGAAGAGCAGGCCGCTCAGGTCCCGCCAGCGTTCCACCACGTCCGCGCGTCCGCTGAGGACGTCGGAGACGTGCTGGGAGCCGAAGAACGCGGAGACCAACGAGCGCGCTGCCCGGCCCGGTTCGACCCCGGCACGCAGCTCGCCGGCATCCTGGGCGGAGGTGAGCAGGGACTCCAGCAGGGAGACCCAGTCGACGTAGGGGGTGGGCAACTCGGCGTCGATCTGCGGGCGTTCCAGCTGCAACCTGGCCCCAGCCTGCACGATCACGTCGTCCTGGAACGCGGTGGCCGCGCACTCGAGCATGCGCGCGGCGGTGTCCAGCGGTCCCCGGCCCTCCCCGGTGACCTCGTCGAGTATTTTCGGCCAACGCTCGTAGTGCTCCTCCACGATCGCCACGGCCAGGGCTTCCTTGGTCGGGTAGTGGAAGTACACGGCGCCCTTGGTCATCCCGACCCGGTCCGCCACGTCCTTGACCGACGTTTGACGGAAGCCGCGCTCGGTGAACAACTCCGCGGCCCCGATCAGGACTCGCAGACGTGTGCGGGTAGAGCGCTCCTGTTTGGGATCGGACCCCCTTCTGACCGAGGGTTTCGGCTGGGCGAACACGGCGGTTTGCGGCTCTGGCATGAGCTACGGTCCTCTGTCCTTCGGCATGCTCGCGCATGCGGCGTGCGGCTCTGTGCGGTGACGAAAAATGATCCCCCAATATACCTTCCCGAAGGTATATTTCTTCGGGGGTCGCCACGTGCTGCGTCGGGACGATACCGGCGCCTCGGAGTCACGGCGACCAGGGGAGGAATCTACGCGTGTACGTCATACCTGAGCTTGAGATGCGCGCCGACCGACCGGGGCCTGAGCTCCACTGGGGAAGGCTGGACTTCGACCACCGCGTTCCGCGTGAGTCCGTCCACAAGGCGGCCGAGGCCGAAGTGTTCCTGACGGACGCCGAGCGGCTCGGCGACGAACGCTTCGCGGTCGCTGCCGCATGGCGCCGGGACCACTACCTCGGCCACGAGGACGGCCCGGCGGCCGACCCGGTCCTGCTCGCGGAGACCGCGCGGCAGACCGCAATCCACCTGCCACACCGTTTCCTCGATGTCCCGCACCGGATGCCGTTCGTACTGAGCACCCTCACCGTCGACCTGACCGGGGCCCTGCCGCCACTGGGCCCGGGACACCTCTCCCTCGGACTCGACGTCGTCTGCCGCCCGCCCGCCGAGGGCGCGCGGCGCCTGCGCCTGGAACGTTGTCGAGTGTGATTGGGGTGTATGGCTGTGGCCGGTTACGGGGCCCTCGCAGAGGTTTATGAGTGGCTGATGCCCGAAGGGAAGCTGACTCCCGCAGGCTCTGTTGCTGCGTTCGGTGACGTGGTCAAACGGCTTCCCCCGAAAGCGCGTGTTCTCGACTGCGCGTGTGGCACCGGGCAACTCGCGGTGGGTCTGGCTGCGCTCGGCCTGGACGTGACGGCGACAGACGCGAGCGCTGCGATGGTGCGCCGGACCCATCAACTCGCAGAGCAACACGGTGTCCCGCTACGCACGTTGCGCGTCAGCTGGGACGAGCTGTCCGGCCGTCTCGACGGGTCCCCGCCATACGATGTGGTCTTCTGCGTGGGCAACTCGCTCGCCCATGCCGAGGGTGCCTCTGCTCGGTTCGATGTACTCACCGCCATGTCGCGGCTCTTGAGCCGCGACGGACGCCTCGTCCTCACATCCCGCACCTGGGAGCTCGTACGAGCGCGTGGATCTCGTCTGGACGTGGGGCATCGACTCGTCCGGCGTCAAGGACGCGACGCGGTCGTCGTCTACAACTGGCAGATCGAGCAGCGCTGGGACGAAGAGCACCGTCTGGAGATTGCCGTGGCGCAGGTGATGGCGGACGGGTCGGTACTGACAAGTTCCGAAAGGCTGTCGTGCTGGCCGTTCCGGCAGGAGGAACTCGTCTCGCAGCTGCATGCAGTCGGACTCGGGGTGGAGTCCAACACCTTCGACCCGGACGCAGAAAACTACACTGTGGTCGCCGTGAGGGGGGAACATGCCCAAAACTGACCAAAGAGACAAGCCTAACTGACCTTGAATGCGTGATGTCGTCATGGTGGCTGGCGTCGAAGACCGGTGCCGGTGAGGCAGCCGTCGAGGATGTCGTGGCGGTACTGGAGCTGGCGCAGGCCGCGCCGGACGGCGGTGATCAGGCCGTCGGGGTTGGCGAAGGCGCGGTTGGCTGTGGTGGTGCGTCGCAGGACGGACCAGATGCCTTCGACCGGGTTGAGGTCGGGTGCGTAGGGCGGTAGTTGGTAGACACTGAGCCAGTCGCGGTCGGCGATGTAACGGCGCATTCCGGCCGTCAGGTGGGTGTTGAGATTGTCCCAGACCAGCACGATCGGGCCGCCAAGCTGCTGGTGGGCAGTCTGGATCAGGTCGCGGTAGTCCTTCCAGGAGAAGCTTTTGCGCCCATCGGGCCGGGCGTCTGGGCAGGGCCGGTAGATCAGCCGCGAGGGTTCGCCGGTCTTGTAGCAGGCCAGGGCGGCCACCGATAAGCGGCGGCGGGAACGGCCCCGCACGCGGGTCACCGGGGTGTGGCCGCGGCGGGACCAGGTGCGGGTGGTCGGCGGCGTCATCGAGAATCCGGCCTCGTCCTCGAAGACGAGCCAGGCGTCGAGCGCCGCCACGGTCCTTCCACGTTCGGCCAGGTCTCCTTCACCCAGCCGGCCACCAGGTTCTCGTCCCGCTCGATCGCCCGCCGGGCGGGGACCTGGCAGCTCCAGCCGTGCCGCTTGAGCAGGGCGGCCACCCCTTGTACGGTGTAGCTCTTGTGGAAGCGGCGCCCGATCAGCGTCTTGATCCGCGACGGGGTCCAGGTCTGGTCCGGCCAGCCGTGTGCCACCGGTCCCTTGGCCAGCTCCCGCTCGAGCACGGCGAACAGTTCGTCACTGAGCAGCGGCAGCGATGCCGGGCCCTTGGAAGCCAGGGCCCGGGGCCCGTTCTGCGACCAGGCTCTGCGCCACCGCTGAACCGATCGGACGCTGACCCGCAGGTCGTGAGCAATGACCGGGTTCCCGTCGCCCTGCCGGAGCCGCTCGGCCGCCTCCATCCTCAACTGCTCGCGGAAGACACGCCGTTCGTCGGTCAGTCCGCCCCTTGCGCATACCTCATGCGGTCGGCATACCGCAGGGATCACGAGACGTTAGCCCCTACGACACCACGCTTTGAAGGTCAGTAGTCCAGGGAAGCGACCAGGCCGAAGCTGATGGCGCCGGGCCAGAAGGTGCGGGGCACGACGAACCGCACGGATCGTGGGTGGGCTATCCTCCGCGCATGCATGGACAGTTCACCGGCTGGCCGGAGCAGGCCATGGACGTGTTGTGGCAGCTCCAGGGTGAACCGACCCACGCGATCCGGGAACGCCACCGCGAGGACCGCGAACGTCTGGTCCGGCAGCCAATGATCGCCCTGCTCAACGAGGTCGCGGACACCGACCCCCGGTACGAGGACTTCTCCGTCTGGCACTACCGCACCAACTCCTGGTGGTGGCAGCACCAGGGCGCGGTGATCCGCCTCGGTCGCAAGATCGAGATCGGTCTCCGGTTCGCTCTGGACGGCCTGCGGATCCAAGGCGCCTGGTGGTACCCCGATCCCGGCCAGGTGGACATGTTCCGCAAAGCCGTGGCCTCCGAGGGGAGCGGGCGCGAACTGTCCGCCATCGTCGAGGACGTACGGAACAAGGGCTACGACATCCACGGGGACGTGATGAAACGCCCCCCGCGCGGCTATCCGACGGACCACTCCCGTACGGACCTGCTGCGCCACCGTTCGCTGATCGCCGCCCGGCCCCTCGGCTGCGAGGAGTGGCTGCACACTCCCGAGGCGGTCGAACGGGTCCTCTCGGCCGCCGCCGACCTGGACGCCCTCCTGATGTGGCTGGTCCGCCACGTGAAGCGCGCCGCCTGACATCACCTCGGCCAGGGGACGGCGCGGTCGAGGGCGAGCAACAGGCCGCGGACGACCGAGTGGCGTGTCACGCGCGTCGCGCGCGCCTGGGACACGCTGATGACCTCTCTGGGCTACGAGCGGTACGGCGCGCGGGGCGACGACTGGGGTTCGCGGTGTCGGAGGGCTGGGCGAGGTCAACCCCCGGCGGGTGGCCGCCGCGCACCTGAACCTGGGGTCCGTTGAGGCGGGCACCTTCGACGCCCGACACCCGCGGAGCGGGCGAACCGGGCGGCAGAGGAGGAGATGCGGCGCACAGGCCGGGGATACTCGGCGATCCAGGCGACGAGGCCGCAGGCCCTCGGCTACGGCCTCACCGACTCCTCCGCGGGTCCGGCCGCCTGGACCGCCGAGAAGTACTGAGCGTGGACCGACCACGGCGGCCGGGTCGAGGAGGCGGTGTCCCGGCAGCAGATCCTCGACGAGATCTCCGTCTACTGGTTCACCTCGTCGGCCACGTCGTCGGCCCGGCTGTACTGGGGGAGCTTCGCCCGCTTCCGAGAGACGGTCACGGCGCCGTCGGGGCTGTCTGTCTACCCGCGCGACATCACCCGCCCGTCACGGCGCGAGGCCGAGCAGCGATTCACCGACCTGCGCTGGTACGAGGAGATGCCGCACGGCGGCCACTCGCCGCGCTGGAGCAACCGGAGTCGCTGGTCGGGCAAGTGCGCGGCTTCTTCCGGCTCTTCCGCTGACCGACCACGGCGCGACGGTACCCCGCGGACCCGGGGCGCCAGGCCTGGTGGAGATGTTCCACGGTCGGAGCCGAGTGTGGAACCGACCGTCAGGGGCGGGCGTGTACGCCGATACCACCGGAGACCATGAGGTTGTCGCCGGTGATGTAGCCGGCGGCGTCCGAGGCGAGGAAGGCCACGGCTTCGGCGATGTCGGCCGAAGCACCGACGCGGTCCAGCGGGAAGTCCTTGGCCCAGGAGTCGATCATTTCCCTGGAGACGCCCATCTTGCTGTAGGCGGGAGTGTCGATGAGCCCTGGGCTGACGGCGTTGACGCGGATGCGGCGCGGGGCGAGCTCGAGCGCGAGGGACCGTACGAGGGGCAGCAGTGCTCCCTTGGCGGCTGTCACGGCGGCTCCGACGCCTTCTCCGGCGCCCACGGTGATCACGACCGAGCCGCACTGGTTGAGGAGCGGGAGCGCCCTTTGCAGGGTGAGGAAGGTGCCCTTGACATTGGTGTCGAACAGAGCATCGAAGGTGTCTTCGTCGGCCGACTCCATCGGGCCGGGCGGCCGCGGGAGATGCCCGCATTGAGGAAGAGCAGGTCGAGCGAGCCGAGGTGCCGACGCGCGTGGTCCATCGCGTCGTCGATGTCCTGGAGGGACCGCGCATCGGCCCGGACGATGACGACGTCTTCGGGAAGCTCGGCGCCGGTGACGTTGTCCACGCCGGTGACGATGACTCGGTAGCCGCGGGAGTGGAGCAGTTCAGCGGTCGCCTTGCCGATGCCGCTGATTCCGCCGGTGATCAAAGCTGCGGGTGCAGACGTGAAGCAGGAAGCCGAGACAGCGACGCGCGTGCCGCCCACGCTGTGGGACCGGACGCGCCGGCTGGCCTCCCAGGAGATCCTCGAGACAGCTCATCGCCTGTTCACCGAGCAGGGCTACGACGAGACGACGATCGCTCAGATCGCCCGAGAGGCCGGCGTCTCCCAGCGCACCCTGTTCCGCTACTTCGGCTCCAAGGAAGACCTTCTCGGGGGCGACCAGGAGAGGTTCGGGCACGTCCTGGCAGACACCATCCGTGAGCAGCCCGCCGAAGCCGGTGTCTGGGAAGTCCTGCGCGCGGGGATCGCCGCCGTACTGTCCCTGCACGACGACAGCGAGCAGGCCCTGCAGCGGTTCCGCCTTCTGCACAACACCGCCTCGCTGCGCGCCGGCTGGCTCGAGAAGCGGCTGCGTTTTCAGGAAGAGCTGCTGCCGCTCGTCGAGGCACGGCGCCTTTGACCACAACCTGAGCGGTAGGTGCTCAGGCCATCCTGTCCGCCGCGCGGCAACGGCAACCCCGACGACTGGACCGGGCCCTCTCCCCGCCGGGAGGCCCGCTCGGGGACACTGGCCGCGCTGACGTGGCTCGGGTACAGATGCGGCATCAGCGCGGCACGGTGTGCTCCGGTCTCCCGGGCCGTGCTACCGGTCGTACGGGGCGGGCAGGGTGGGCACGGTCTGCGGAGTGGGGTGGGGCAGGGGCCTGGGGGTTGGTGGCGTGGCGCGTGAGCTGTTCGCCTTCTACGTCGACGTGGGGCAGGGCGCGTTGGAGGAAGCGCGGGAGCCACCATGCTTTGTGGCCGAGCAGGGCCATGACGGCCGGTACAAGGGTCATGCGCACGATGAAGGCGTCCACGAGGACGCCGACGGCCAGAGCCAGGCCCATGCCCTTGACGACCTGCATGTCCGCGAGGATGAAGCCGCCGAAGACGACGATCATGATGAGTCCGGCGGCGGTGACGACCTTGGCGCTGTGGCCGAAGCCGCGGATGACCGCTTCGGTGGGGGGTTTGCCACGGGTGTACTCCTCGCGCATGCGGGAGACGAGGAAGACTTCGTAGTCCATGGCGAGGCCGAACAGGATGCCCACGAGCAGCATGGGCAGGAAGCTCAGGACGGGCCCGGTGTCCGCGATGCCGAGAGGACCGGCCAGCCAGCCCCACTGGAAGACCGCCACCAGGACGCCCAGGGAGGCCCCGAGGGAGAGCAGGAAGCCGAGTGCGGCCTTCAGCGGTACGGCGACGGCCCGGAAGACGACGGTGAGCAGCAACAGGGCCAGGCCCATCACCAGCAGGCAGTAGACGGGCAGGGCGGCGGAGAGCTTGTCGGCCACGTCGATGTTGACCGCGGTGTTGCCGGTGACGTTCAGCTGGGTGCCCGTTTGCCGCTCGATGCCGTCGCGCGCGCTGCGGATCTCGGACAGGACGGTGGCGGTGGCCTGCGTATCGGGGCCGGAGGAAGGGGTGACCTGGATCAGAACGGAGTTGCCCGAGTCTGAGGCGACGGGCGAGGAGACGGAGGCGACGCCGGGGAGGCTTTTGATCCGGTCGGCTGTCTGCTGTGCGGCGGCGGTCGTGGTGGTCTTGTCGGGTCCCTGGGCCAGGACGACCAGGGGGCCGCTGTGACCGGGACCGAAGCTGTCGTCGATCAGTTGCTGGGCGCGGCCGGCGGAGCTGTGCGGGTCAGGGCCGCCGCCGAGCCCGAGTTGCAGATCGGTGACCGGGACGCTGAGGAAGCCCAGGCCCAGGGCACAAAGGATCAGCACCCGCCAGGGCCGACGGGTGGTCGCCGTGGCCCAGCGGCGGGCCGCGGGGGTCCGCCGGGGATCGGCCCGACGCCGTTCGGCGCGTGCGGCGGAGCGGGCCAGCGCCGGAACGCGGCTGGAGGTGATGCGCTGTCCCATGAAGCCCAGGAGGGCGGGTAGCAGGGTGGTGGCGATCAGGACGGACACGACGACGGTGACGGCGGCGCCCAGGCCCATGACGGTGAGGAAGGGGATGTTCACCACGGCGAGGGCGGCCAGGGCGATGACGACGGTGGCTCCGGCGAAGACCACCGCGCCGCCGGCGGTGCCGGTGGCGAGGGCGGCCGACTCCTGCGGATCCATCCCCTGACGGACCTGGGTCTGGTGACGGGAGACGATGAACAGGGCGTAGTCGATGCCCACGGCCAGGCCCAGCATCACCGACAGGGTGATGGAGGTGCTGTCCATGGTGATCACGCTGGTCGTGGCGAGGAGGGACAGCACACCGATGGCCACGCCGACCAGGGCCGTCGCGATCGGGATGAGGGCGGTGCGCAGGGACCGGAAGACGAGGATGAGAACGGCCAGGGCGATCAGAACGCCGACGATCTCCGTCGGACCCATGATCGCGGTCGAGGGGGAGAAGGCGTCCCCGCCGGTCTCGACGGCGAGTCCCGCGGTGCGGGCCCGCTGCGCCGCGTCCTCCAGGGTGAGCAAGGTCGTATCAGGGATGTCGTCGGCCTTTTCGGCGTCGAAGACGATCTCGGTGATGCCGGTGCGGCCGTCGGAGGAGACGGTGCCGCTCTGGGCGGCGGGGCCGGTCACCGAGACCACGCCGGGGGTGCCGTCGGCCGTTTCGGACAGGTCGGCGACCGCCTGCGCGGGGACAGCATCGGTGATCTTCTGTCCGGCGGGCGCCTGTATGACGATCTTGCCGGTGACATGCGACTCGTCGGTCGAGGGGAACTCCTCCTCCATGACGTCGAGGGCGCGTTGGGCTTCGGTGCCCGGGATGGTGGTGGCGGAGGTGAACGGCTTCATCACGCTCAGCGCGGTGATCGCCACCACCGCGAGCAGACCGAGCCAGGCGGCGAGGACGGCCCTTCGGTGCCGGAAGCACCCACGGCCGAGCCGGTAGAGCAATGTGGACACGCAAAAGCCCCCAGATGATGTGCTGACGAGGAGAAGGACGAGGAGGCCCGGTCGGCTCATCCCCTGAACCGACCGGGCGAGGCCCGCTACGAGGCGTCACTCACGCTAGAACGGCGGTTCGGGCGACAGCGCCGGATCGGCGCCCGGACTGCCCTCTTCCCATGAAACTCACATGGAAGACGGTGCGGAGATCGGACACGATCGAAGAGAACACCGATGCTCAGCAGGAAGCGAAGCCCCCGATGCCAGGCGATGCCACAGCACACACCGGCGCCGGCCGTGCTCCCGGCCCGGCAGTCGAAGGAAAGCTGCTCGTGGTCGATGACGAACCGGCGATCCTCGACACGCTCAGCCGGTTCCTGCGCTTCGTCGGCTACGACGTGCGCACCGCGGCGACCGCTCACGAAGCACTCGCCGCCGCGCGGGGCTTCCTCCCCGAGCTGATCCTGCTGGATGTGATGCTGCCCGACGGAGACGGCTTCGAGGTCATGCACCGTCTGCGCCAGGACGGACTGCCGCATGCCGTGGTCTTCCTCACCGCCCGTGACACACGCAAGGATCTGGTCCACGGACTGACAGCGGGAGGCGACGACTACATCACCAAGCCCTTCGGTCTGGACGAGGTCGCCGCCCGTGTCCAAGCCGTGCTGCGCCGCACCCGCCCCCGGGCCGGCACCGATCCGGTCCTGCGCGTCGCGGACCTGGAACTCGACGCCGCGACCTACACCGTCCGCCGGGCGGGCAGCGTCGTCGACCTGTCACCGACGGAGTTCCGCTTGCTGCGCTACCTCATGCTGCACCGCGGGCGCGTCGTCCCCCGCGCTCAGTTGCTCGACCACGTGTGGTCCTACGACTTCAACGGCGACGACACCGTCGTCGCCACGTACGTGAGCTACCTGCGCCGCAAGATCGACAGCCTCGGCCCCGCCCTGATCCACACTCAGCGCGGCGTCGGCTACAGCATCCGGGAACCCCGATGACTCCTGCGGCCCGTCCCTCCCGTACTCCCCCTCACAGGGGGATCGCGCGCCTGCGTGCCGCTGTGGCCGCGGGGCGGGGCAGGCGGCTTCTACGGCAGCGGCCGCTGCGGACCCGGATCGGCGCGCTCGTCACGGCCCTGTGCGCACTCGCCCTCGCCGCCACCGCCCTGGCCTGGCTCGCTACGGCCAACGGGGTCGTCATCGTGGCGACCGAACTGACCGGCCTGTCCATGGTGGCCGTGGTCAGCACCTTGGCGGTCCGGCGGGCGCTGCTGCCTCTGGAGCACGCCGCCGATACCGCGGACACCATCGCCTCCGGCGATCTCACCCGCCGGATCACCGCGGCCGACACCGCCCCCGCCACCGAGGTCGGCCGTCTCGCCCACGCGCTGAACGCCATGCTCGACCAGATCCAAAGCGCCATGGCCGCACGCGAGGCATCCGAAGAACGCATGCGCCGCTTCGTCGCGGACGCCTCCCACGAACTGCGCACCCCGCTGCAGGCCCTGCGCGGCTACACCGAGCTCTACCGGCACGGCGCACTGCCCGACAAGGCCTCCGTCGACGACGCCGTCGACCGCATGCACGGGGAGGTACGGCGCATGGGCAAACTCGTCGAAGCCCTGCTGATGCTCGCCCGCCTCGACGAGGAAGGCGAAGCGCCCCTGGGCCCCGTCAACCTCAGTCGCATCGTCACCGACTCCGTCCGCGACGCCGCGGCCGTCGAACCCGGCCGCTCCTACACCCTGCACATCCAAGACGGCGTCACCGTCCTCGGCGACGAGGCGCAACTGCGCAGCCTGCTCGCCAATCTGCTGAGCAACGTCCGCATGCACACACCGCCCGCCGCACCCTGCACCGTCGAACTGCGCGCCGGAGACAGCCAGGTCACCCTCGCCGTCCAGGACCACGGACCCGGCATCCCCGCCCACGCCGTCGGCCATGTCTTCGACCGCTTCTACCGCGCCGACGAGGGCCGCAGCCGCACCCACGGCGGCACCGGCCTCGGCCTGGCCATCACCGCCGCCATCGTCGAACACCACCACGCCTGCATCGATCTCGACAGCCGGCTGGACCACGGCACGCGCATCAGCGTCGCCTTCCCCGAGCAGCCCGAAGCCGATCACGGCTCCGCGACCTGACCGCGCCCGTGCGCCGGTTCCCGGCCGCTCCCGGCGATGCCTCGTACGTATCCGCCGTACGGGGTCCACCGCGCAGTTGACCATGGCAGCTCCGTGCCGTGTGCTCAGCCGGTGTCCCGGGTGCGCCCGGTCGGTGCCTCGGGCCGGGGGACTGTCCAGCTGGCGAGGAGTCTGAAGTGTTCTTCGGATCGGGTGCCGGGTTCGGCGGTGTAGATGGTCAGGTCGTGCCTCGCCCGGTCGGACAAGGGCAGGTCGAGTGATTGGTAGGTCAGCTCCAGGTCGCCCGCCTCGGGGTGGCGCAGCCGCTTGACGCCGTCGTGGCGGATACGGACGTCGTGGGCGGCCCACTGCTTGCGGAACTCGGGGCTGAGTGTGGAGAGTTCACCGATGAGTTCCCGCAGGGCACGGTCGACTCGCTGGTCGTGGCGCTGTCGAACATCGGCGCGTGGACGGCCCGTGCGAGTGTGTTGTGGGCGATGACGTCCATGCGGCCGTTGCGTACGAAGGCGGAGGACATCGTCATGGAGTCCAGTAGCCACTGAACGCGGGGCGGGACGGGGACGTCCTTGCGTCGTGCGGGGGTGCGGCCTGCGGGCTGGGCGGCGCGGGCCAGGTAGAAGAGGTAGGTGCGTTCGTCCTCGTCGAGCTTCAGGGCTTCGGCGACGGCGGCGAGAACGTCTTCGGAGACACCGCCGATATAGCCCCTTTCCAGCCGGATGTACCACTCGGTACTGACGCCGGCGAGGACGGCGACCTCTTCACGGCGCAGGCCCGGGACGCGGCGTCGGCCGCTGGTGGGCCGGCCGGCCTGTTCGGGGGCGATCCTGGCACGTCGGCCGGCGAGGAAATCCCGGATGTCGGCGCGGTTGTCGGCGCTGTCGCCGGGGGATCGGTCCATGCCTTCAACGGTAGCGACCGGGCGGCTGTGAGGGAGGGAGAGTCTGTCCCCCGTATAGGCCCTGCCTTCCTCACACGCGACGAGGGCGTTTTCGTGGAGTGGCAAGACAGATCGCGAGCCCCGTTGAAGGAGGAAGATGAGCACGCGAGGAGGTGTCCTCGACGCTGCCACGGAGGTGGGTGCCCAAGTGGGCGGGCGGGAGGCTGCTCGGCTTCCGGTCGTCGTCCATGTGCTGGCGCTGGGCACGTTCCTGATGGGAACGACCGAATTCGTCGTGGCGGGCCTTCTGCCGGAGATGGCGGTCGACCTCCACGTCGGCGTGGCCCGCGCCGGACTGCTGATCACCGTCTTCGCGGTCGGCATGATCATCGGGGCGCCGCTGATGGCCATGCTGACGCTGCGCCTGCCCGGGCGACTGACCCTGATGCCGGCCCTGGCGGTGTTCGCTCTCGGTCATGTGGTTGTCGCTCTAGGTTCCGGTTTCGCGCTGCTGCTGGGGGCGCGGTTTCTGACGGCGGTGGCGACCGGGGCGTTCTGCGCGGTGGCCAATGTGGTGGCCGCCCGGGTCGCCGGGTCCGCCGCCGGTTTCCCGGGCCCTGGGGGCCGTGGGGTCCGGCGCGATGCTGGCCAACGTGGTCGGTGTCCCGCTCGGCGCGTTCGCCGGGCAGGCCATGGGCTGGCGCGGTCCGTTCCGGGCTCTCGCCGTCCTGGGCGCGGGCTGCGTCGTCTTCATCGCCCGGCATGTCCCACCGGACGGGCCGAGCCGGCAGACGGTGTCGATCCGCTCCGAACTGACCGCGGTACGCTCCGGCCGGCTCTGGCTGGTCCTGGTCGGGTTCGGCGTCGGCGCCCTGGCGGGCTTCCTGGTCAGAGCAGCACCCGACGATTCCGCCGGGCCGTCCACGATGGAGGGCCCGGCGGATGGAGTGAGGGGGCGGGCTCGGCACGTGGTGAGAAGGTCACGGGTCAGCGCGCCCGAGAGGACGGGGTGTCGGCCTGGGCGTGGGCGCTCAGGAAAGCGAGTAGGCCGCTACTGGGGCCACTTGCGCCGATGGCGCGTACACGCGTGGACGCTTTCTCGCTTCCCGGCGCTGGGCTCAGAGCTGGGAGCCGCCGCCGTCCACGGCGAGTTCCGCGCCGGTGGTGTAGGTGGCGTCGAAGGCCAGGAAGACCACCGCCTGGGCGACTTCGGTGGGGTTTCCCATGCGCAGCATGGGGTTGTCGGCCGCCATCTGTGCCTTGGTCTGTTCGGCCGCCTCCCGGGGCATCGACTTCTCCAGGATCCCGGAGTCGATCGGGCCGGGACTGACCGCGTTGACCCGGATCTTCCGGGTGAGCAGTTCCCGCGCCAGGCTGCGGGTCATCGAGCGGACCGCCGCTTTGCCCGCCGCGTACGCGCTGAGCATCGGGAGTCCCAGCACGTTCGCCACGGATGTGGTGAGCACGACACCGCTGCCTTCCGCCAGTAGCGGAGCGAGCTTCTGCACCGTGAAGTAGGGGCCCTTGGCGTTGATGGCCAGCAGTTGATCGAAGAGCGCCTCGCTGGTGGTCTCGAACGGCGCGAAGCCGTTGACGCCGGCGTTGGCGAACAGGGCGTCGACCGTGCCGAACTCGGTCTTCACCCGGTCGGCCAGGACCTCGATGTCGGGCAGCGAGGCGGCATCGCTGCGGACCGCGATCGCCCTCTCGCCGAGCCGGTCGCGGGCGGCGTCCAGAGTGGTCTGGTTCCGCCCGGTGATCAGCACGTGTGCCCCCTCGTCCACGAGCAGTTGCGCGGTGGCCAGTCCGAAACCGCTGCTGCCTCCGGTGATCACCACACGCTTGCCTGCGTACTTGTCCATTTCGGACACACTCCATCTGTTGCAACGGTGATTGGCTTTCGTCCGAGCGGTCGAACCTCGCTGGACTGGTTCGAGTCAACAACCGTCCGAATCAGGTGTCCAAGACCCGTTCTGCACCCCGTCATGCAGAATCTGCATGACGGGTAGGCTGTCGGTATGTCCGACGAAGTCCTGCCCTCGATCGTGCGCAACCCTGGCCCTGACCTGGATCTGAGACTGGTGCGGTACTTCGCGGTCGTCGCCGAGCATCTGAACTTCGCGCGGGCGGCCGCCGCGCTCCACGTTGCCCAGCCCTCCCTGAGCCGCCAGATCCAGCGACTCGAAGACGCTCTCGGTGTGCGCCTGCTGGAGCGCACAACTCAGGGCAGTCGCCTCACCGCCGCCGGCGCGGCCTTCCTCCCGCAGGCCCAGACCCTCCTGCACACGGCGCACCGGGCAGTGCTCAGCGCACGCGCCGCCGCGCCGCCCCGTACGGTCACCATCGGCTACGTGGAGGACCTCGTCATCACCCCCGCAGTGCGGGACCTGCGCCGCCGTCACCCCGACGCCCACGTCCGCACCCTTCACCTGGACTGGGACGAAGCCCGCGCCCTGCCCGAGGGGCGGGTCGACGCGCTCGTCCTGCGCACGCCGCTGCCGATCCCGGGCGACGGCCTGGACGTGACCGTCCTCTACGACGAGCCCCGGGCGCTGCTCGTGCCCGCCTTCCACCGTCTCGCCCGCAAGAAGTCGGTCACCCCGGACGACTTCACCGACGAGCCCCTCGTCGCCTGCGCCGGTATGGCGGCGCTGTGGACCGGGTTCTGGCGGCTCGACCCGCGTCCGGACGGCAGCTCGGCTCCGCTCGGTCCGATGCTCGTCGACACCTTCGAGGACAAGCTGGAAGTCGTCGCCGACGGCCGGGCCATCGCCCTCGTGCCGGCCGACGACCGGCGCTGCACACTCCGCGACGACCTCTCCACCGTCCCCGTCGAGGGAGTGGAGCCCTGCCAGGTGGTGGTCGCCACTCGACTCGCGGACGCCAACCCGCTCGTCGCCCACTTCCGTGAATCCGCGCACGACCTTCTCGTGCGCGAAGCCTGACGTTCACACCGCGGCGGCCGGTCCGGAGGGACGCGGGCTCTCCTCGGACTGAGCGATGGGGAACTTCACCCCGGTGAGGTCTTCGGAAGCGGCCCAGAGCCGCTGCTGGACGGCTGCCTCGTACGACTCCGCACTGGAGGTGACCGGCTGCGGGTGGCCCTTGACCTCGTAGCGTCCGCCGGGGCCGTAGTACTGCCCGCCGAGCGTGGCGGGGTCGGTGGCGGCGCGCAGGGTCGGCAGCGCGCCCATCGCCGGTGTCTGGGTGATCAGCGGCGCGAGCCAGGTGAGCGGGAGCCTGAGGGCCGCGGGGGTGTTGCGGGCCAGCTCGGTGCTCGACATTCCGGGGTGTGCGGCCACCGCGACGATCGTGCCACGCGTGGCGAGCCGGCGCTGCAGCTCGTAGGTGAACATGAGGTTGGCCAGCTTGGACTGACCATAGGCGGCGACGCGGCTGTATGAGTGCTCCCATTGCAGGTCGTCGAAGTGGATCGTGGCTCGGATGCGGTGGCCGGTGCTGCTGACCGTCACCACGCGCGAGCCGGGCACCGGCAGCATCAGGTCCAGCAGCAGCCCGGTGAGCGCGAAGTGGCCCAGGTGGTTGGTGCCGAACTGCGACTCGAAACCGTCCTGGGTGACCTGCTTGGGGGTGTACATCACGCCGGCGTTGTTGATCAACAGGTCGAGCCGGTCGAGTCGGGACCGCAGCGCCGCCGCGGCGCTGCGGACGGAGTCGAGCGAGGTCAGGTCGAGCGCTTGTACGGTCACGTCGCCGGTCATGCGGGCCGCGGCCTGTTCACCCTTCTCGATACTGCGCACGGCGAGCACCACGGAGGCCCCGCGCTCGGCGAGCGCCTTGGCGGTCTCGTAGCCCAGTCCGGTGTTGGCCCCGGTCACCAGGGCCACGCGCCCGCGTTGGTCCGGGATGTTTGCCGTCGTCCATTTTTCACTCATGCCGGGCTCCCATTGATTACGTACCGGAGGTATCTTGCATAGCGGGAGATCCGCCGACGCGCGATCCTCGACGCGGCCTCGGCGATGCTCGACGAGATGCCTGTGGCCGCGGTCACCTTGAACGAGCTCAGCCGCCGGGTGGGGCTGGCGAAGCCGAACGTGCTCCGCTACTTCGAGTCTCGTGAGGCGGTGCTGCTGGAGCTGCTGGACCGCTTCCTGCAGGAGTGGCTGACGGATCTGGCAGGCGAGTTGGCAGCGGGGGGCGACGAGAACCTTCCCATGGCCGAGCGGGCGACAGCGGTGGCCGAGGTTCTCAGCCGGTCGCTCTCCGACCGAGTGGTGCTGTGCGACCTCTTCGGCGCACAGGGCGGCGTCCTGGAACACAACGTCTCCGTCGAGGTCGTAGCCCGCTACAAGCGCGCCTCCCTGGACCGCCTCACCACCATGACCGGCCTGATCCGGAAGCACCTGCCCGAGCTGGGCGAGAACGCCACGCTGTTCAGCCTGCAAACCATGGTCATGGCCGGCGCGCTGTCGGCATACAGCACACCCCCACCCAGCCTGCAGGCGGCTTACGAGGCCGAGCCCGACCTGGCCCGCTTCCACCTGGAGCTCAAGGACTCCTTGAAGCCGGCCCTGACCGCGACCCTCCTGGGCGTACTCCCCCGCCACTGACCTCCGCGCAGCGGGCACGGACAGCGCACTTCGCCCAGTTCGGAGATCGGGCAGAAGGCCCTCAACGTCCAGGTCTGCACGCCCGGGTCGATCGTGACCATCCTCGGCACCTGGCCGCGCAGCTCGGCCGGGCAGTAGCCCGTGCCGCATCCCAACAGACCGGTGTAGCCGTGGCGGGCGAGGTCGAGGGTGTGGCCCCACCGAGCAATGCAGCGCGCCGGGGCCGGGGTTCAGGCGGCGCGTGTGGCAGGTGGCATCGGCGGAGCCCCGCGCTTCCGGGCCCGCCCGCAAGAGTTGGGAGAGGCATGATCTAGGACGGGCGCCCGCCGAACTGCCAGTTGTGCACCTCGATGTCGGCGTACCGGTCCGGGGTCAGGATGGCGCGTGCGGTGTCCGCGTCGGGCGCTCGGACCAGCGCCGCGGTGCCCAGCCAGGTCTCGCCGTTGTCGGACAGCAGCGGTCCGTAGGCGATCAGCTCGTTCCGGTCCTGCGGCACTTCGAGGTCGGCGGCCTGTCCGGTGCCGAGGCCGATCACCAGGTACCGGTTGCCGCCGGTCCGGCCGCCGGGGAGCTCCCACATGGTGCGTCCCAGCGTGTTGCGCCACCGTCGTAGCAGCACGTCCCGGTAGGCGCCGGCCTGGTAGTTCGGCTCGTCGAAGGCGAACGCGCGGGCGGCGGCGGGATCGGGCAGGTCGAGGATGTGCACGCTCCCGGTGAGTGTCTCGCCGTCGTCCGCGAGAGTCGGGCCCCGGGCGATCATCTCCTTCGCGTACTGGTCCATGTAGGACCAATGCGCTTCCCCCAGCTCGTAGCGCAGTGAGAGGGAGGCGGGCCGGTCGCGGTGGTAGCAGAGGAACTCCATGCCTAAAGATCTCTTCTGGAGGGGACCAGGTCGAGCGAATTTCATGGCTCACCGAGGAGTGGCCGGCCCTGCGTCGGCTCGTCCATGCGGCCGAGTAGGGACAGCCACCCCACGCCTGGCCTGCCCCTACGGGATGGCCGGGCAGGTGGCCACACACCTTCTCCCCGCTCGGTCAGACGGCAGGCTCAGGGAGGTGACCGAGGTACTTGATGACGCGCTGGCGCAGGAGGAGGTACTCCTCCCAGCGCCGGGGCAGAGGCCCCGGCGGGCGCTCGACGACCCGGGCTGCGGTGACGGTCTGGCCGTCCTTGAACTGCTCGCGCGTCAGGTCGAGTTCCACACCGCTGGGCAGCCGGTTCCACCAGTGGAAGCCCTGTTGTTCCCCGCCGCAGTGGACCTCCCCGACCATGAGGTCGCCACCCAAGATGTCGTTCACGATCAGAGCGGTGATGTCACAGTGGCCCCACGCAGGGTTGCCGGGCTCCCAGTTGCGGCGAGCGAGGTCGTCCGGAGAACAGGTGTCGGCGGCCCAACTGGCGCGCAGGCCTTTGTCGATGTCCAGCAGGTTCCAAGGGATCATCCCGCCAGCTTCGCAGCCGCCACTGACAGTGGCAGACCGCCGAGGAGCGCCTCGTCAGCTTTCGGGCCCGGACTGTTGGCAGCCGGATCAGGAGGGGCGGAGTGAGAGGTGGCTGCGTTCGCCGTTGTGGTCGAGGATGACCAGGATCCCGGCGGGGCCGTGGTCGCTGCGGAGGGCGTGCGGGGTCATCGTGGAGAACGAGGCGGCCTGGCCGGTCTCGACGCGCATGACGCGTTCGCCCAGGCATTCGTCTCGACCACGCCCAGGCGGGGCCGTCCGTGAACGCCTACGCCCAGGGGTTCCTGGCCAAGCTGCGCTCCCGGTAATCCGATCCGCGCCACTGACCATTGCCCCGCCCTGAGCAGTCGGACCCCGACACGCTCGCCCGTGCCGGGGTCCGACGCAGCGCACGCCCCGGCAGCCTGCCGGTACGGGGGCCGTCCTCCCGACCCCCGTGGCGGGAGGACGGCCCCGGCTCTTTCCGGTGGCCGCCCGGTCAGTACAGCTTGTTGACGGCCGTGCGCGTGGTCTTCTTGAAGGCGGCCACCGGCGCATCCTGGAAGTCGCCCATCTGTCCCCACTTCACGACGGTGACGGTCCTGCCGTCCCGCCCGACCGACAGCAGAGCGACGTCGGTGGCGCCCCAGGACGTCTCGGTGTGCAGGCCCCGGACGCGGGCGCCCTCCTCGACCGGCAGTGTGCCGTAGTTGCGGCCCTCGGCCTCGACGTCGGGCGAGGACTCCTCGATGCGCTCGGCGCAGGTGCGGATCAGGTCGTCGTAGTGCTGCGCCAGCGCCTTGGCCTGGGCGGATGTGCCCGCGACGACGGTCAACTGCACGGCGCCGGCGTCCAGGTCGGTCCAGAACCGGCGGTGCCGGTAGTCGTGGCCGGGCACGCCCTCCGTGCTCACGCACAGGCCGAGTTCGTCCGGGAAGCCGTCGGTGACCGGCCCGGCGGTCCAGGACGACGTCGGGTGCGGCGGCAGCTGGGACGCCGACAGGAACGCGGGCGTGGCGGCCAACGTGGGAGCAGCGGACAACGTGGGCGCGGCGTCCTTCGGAGTGGCGCCGGCGGCCGGTGCCGTCAGGACCGCGCCCGCCGCGAGGGCGGTGACGGTGAGTGCGCGGAGCGCGCTTGCTGGGAGGTGCAGGGACATGGGTGTTCCCCCCGTGGACGGAAGCATGGAACGTGAGTGCCGCAGGGATGCCTGCTGGGTCGGCCCCGGGCCTGGTCGGTGCGGCACCAAGAGCATCGACGGACACAGGGGGCGGGCGCAACAGCCGACGGCCCGTCCCGCACGGTGGAACCATCCCAGCCCGTCTGACGTGCAGGTACATGGGATGCCTGGGATGCCGTCCCGGGCTGGACAGGGGCCTTACGAGGACGGGGAGACCGGTGCCGACACAGCACGACGGCGACAGCACCGACGAGGTCGCCGAGTTCGCGGCGCTGCTCAGGGAGCTCAAAGAGCACACGGACCGCAGCTACGGCTCGCTGGCACGCCGTCTGGGCATGAACACCTCGACGCTGCACCGCTACTGCGCCGGTGACACGGTGCCGCTCGACTTCGCTCCCGTGGAGCGCTTCGCCGCCCTGTGCGGGGCGACCTCGGGTCAACGCCTCGAACTCCACCGCCGTTGGCTGCTGGCCGTAGCGGCCCGCCACCGGCCCCGCACGGCGGAACCGGGGCAGGGCACGCCCGGCGCCGCCGAAACGGGCTCCACGCCTCCGCCCCCGCGCCACCCCTGGTACCGCCGTAGGCCGCTCGTTGCGGGGACGGCCTGTGTCTGTGCCGTACTCGCAACGCTCGGAGCACTGTCCGCATTGTCCGCAGTGCCGGACGGACAACGGGCGTCCGCCGACGGTCCCGGACACGTCTCCGGCCCGACGGCGTCCGGCACGGCCACGGCCCGAGCGTCCGAGACACGGGACGCGTCGCCCAGTCCGCGCGACTCCCCCACCGCCGACACCTCCGAGCAGCCGCGCGGCCCCGCCGCCCCGAAACAGCAGCCAGGCACCTCCCGTCCGCACGGAACGACCACCGCCCCGTCCCCCGGCGAACAGCCGGCCGGGCTGCCGCTCACCTGGTCCGTCAACTCCCAGGCCTGGAAACTCGGCTGCGGCCACGACTACGTCATCGCCAAGCCACCGAGCCAGGTCCCCCCTCCCCCTGCTCCGCAGGACGCGGCACCCTGGGCGGCGACGCAGAACGCGGTGCACGGCAAAGAGACGCTCGTGCAGTTGTCGGTGCAGGGGCGCAGCGACACCGCCGTCGTACTGGAGGCTCTGCGCGTGCGGGTGACCGGCCGTGCGGCTCCGGTCGAGGGCAACGCCTACGCCATGGACCAGGGCTGCGGCGGCTCGATCACTCCCCGGTCCTTCGCCGTGGACCTGGACAAGGACCGCCCCATCGCCCGCGCGGTCGCCGGGAACGACTCCGGCACGCCGATCCCGGCCGTGCGCATGCCCTACCGCGTCTCGGCGAAGGACCCCGAGGTCCTGCTGGTCACGGCCACGGCCGGCTCGTGCGACTGCCGCTGGTACCTGGAGCTGGACTGGTCCTCCCAGGGCCGTACGGGCACCGTGCGCATCGACGACGACGGCCGCCCGTTCCGCACCACCGCCATCGAGGGCCTGCCGCGGTACATGTACGACACCCTGGGCCGCAGGTGGGGGGCTTACAGCTGACGGGCCTCCCGCCGGCGGACGGCGGCACCGGCCGCGTCCCCGCGCACGAGACGGGCGTTGTCAGTGGGTCCTGGCAGGGTGCGTGCATGACGAACAGTGAGCGTGCCCGCATGACACGGATCCTCAGCGGGTTGCCGGCAGCGGCTCGAGAACTGCTGTTGGAGACGGACTGGGCTTCCCACCGGCACGCCTACGGCTCCGGCGAGGACATACCCGTCTCCCTGTGCTCCCTCGTGGACCAGGATGCCGAGGTGCGGTCCGAGGCGTTGGCCGTGTTGGACATGGGCGTGCTGCATCAGGGCTCTCTGTACACGGTCACCGCGCCGGCGGCGCTGTTCGTCGCCGCGATCCTCGACCATCCCCTGTGCCTCGCCGAGCACGAGGGACACTTCCCGTGGGACGACGGGGCGCCGCGCAGCTTGCGGGCCGCCCTGCTCGACTGGCTGGGCCAGGTGGCCGAGTCGGCTGCCTACGGGGAGGATCCGGCGCGGGACCGAGCCAACTGGGAGTGGCAGCCCTGGCACGAGGACGCGCGAGGCGAGCGCGGCCCCGACGAGCTCGCGGCACTGCGAGCGTGCCGGGACATCCGTCCCGCCCTGTACGACGCCGTCGAGCCGTTCCTCTCCTCCCTCGACCCCCACATCTGTGAGTCCGCGCTCGGCGTCGCGATTCCGCTCCTTTCGGCCCCGGCCCTCGCCGACCGGGTACCGCGCGCCGCCGCGCTGCTGCGGGACCGGCTGGGCACCATGACGGGCCGGCGGGAACGAGCCGCCGTGGCGCGGGCACTGAGCCGTTGGGGAATGGACACCTCCGACCTGCTCGCCGACTCCGACCCGGCCGTGCGGGTCTGCGCCGCGCTCGGTCCCGTCCGAGTCGACCGGCCCCGCGCTCTCGCCGTGCTCCTCGACGCGCTGCGGAACCCCCGAAGGACAGACGGATGGTTCCCCGAGCCGCTGCGTGGGGTCGACGGGCGGTTCCGGTTCACCGTGCTGCGTTCCGCGCTCGATCTGGCCGCGTCGTTCGATGAGGTGGCACCGGTGACCATCGCCATGGTGGCCGCCGGCCGCGGATCCGTCGTCGACCACGAAAGCGGGCCGATCCTGTTCAGGGCCTTCCCCGGTGGCTACGACCCGACCCACTCGCTCACCTCGGCCCAACGCGCGCTGCTGCGGGCGTTCGTGGACACCGACGAGGCGACGGGCAGCATCGGCGGCAATTGGTTGTGGTTCCGCGCGGCCGGGCTGCCGGAGAACCGGGAGGGGGTCGCCGCGTTGCTGCGTAGCTACCCGTGACCCGTGACGCCGTCCCCGGTCAGGCACGGTGCGTGGATCGGCTGCCTGAACTCGCTCTGACCCGCCTGGCGCGGGAGGTCCCCGGTAGCCCAACGGCGATGGGCGGTGGCGGGCGACGTCAGGCCTTGAGTGTGGCGGCCGACCTTGCGGCCTGTTCGATCCTCGCGCGGTGGGCGGCGCGGGCTTCGTCGTCGATCTTCTCCTCGTGTTCGGCGCGCAGGCCGGTCCGGCCGTCGAGGCCCTCGCGCAGGATGTCGGCCTGCCCGGTGTGCCGGACGGACTCGCCGAGGACGTGGACGATGACGGCGAACAGGTTGGTGTTGGACCAGGGCTCCGGCCACCACGGCACGTGGCCGGGGGCGTCGAGGGGAAGCTCGTTGATCGTCGCGTCCGAGTGCTGCCACGTGCGCCGGTAGAACCCGATGATCTGATCGCGGGTCTCGTCCGCGGCCGCCCACTGGTCACTGCCGTCGGAGTCCTGCCACCGGCACAGCGGTTCCGGGCAGGGGCGGCCGAAGACCTCGCCGAAGTACCTGGCCTCGACGGTCGCGACGTGTTTGACGAGGCCGAGGAGGTTGGTCCCGGTCGCCGTCAGGGGTCTGCGGGCGTCGTACTCGGACAGGCCGTCGAGTTTCCACAGCAGCGCCTCGCGGTCCCGCCGCAGTCTCCCGTGCAGGTTGTTCTTCGCGAATTCATCGATCATGCGGCATGAACCTTCCATGAGCTGTTCGTATGCTCAGGATCCCGTACGTGGTCCGGCGACCCGACCCATGACAGTCGATGCGCAGGCGTACCAGGTGTGGATCCAGCCGGCGGTGAGCACCGCCGCGCCGCCCGCCAGGGCCATCGCGCCGCCTGTTCCGATGCCTGCGGCCGCCGAGCCGAAGCAGGCCGGCCCGACGCCCTGCAGCGTCATGCTGCCGGAACCGAGCAGACCGAAGGCCTGGCCCTGGCCGTCCGGCGGCAGGGCGTCCAGGAACGGCCGTTGCAGGCCCAGGCCGTAGGCGAAACCGAAGCCGCAGAGCAGCAGCAGACAGGACGAGACGCCCTCCCCGGGCTCGGTGGCGAAGCCGATCAGCGGCAGTCCCGTCAGCACGGTCAACGGGACCACCAGCCGCTCCCGGGCGGACGGCCGTAGCAGTCGGCCCACCAGCAGGTCACCGACCAGCATGCCGACCGGCAGACAGCCCATCAGCACCGCGTACCAGCCGGGCGCGAAGTGGTGTCCTCCCGCATAGGCGACGATCAGACCTTCCGCTCCCGCGACGAACGCGGGCGGCAGCCACTGGGCCAGCATCAGCCGTCGCACCGCGCGTCCCCGCAGCAGCAGCCCGGCACCGTGCACGCTTGCCCGGACGGCACCGCCGTCGCCCCGAGCCCTGCCGGGCGGGCCGCCGGACACTGCCGGCTCCAGCCGGGGCAGCCGGATGCGGACAGCGAGCGCGCAGCCGAGGTAGAGGGCGGCGCTCAGCGCGAGCGCCCGGTGCGCGCCGAGTACCGCGACGACCGCACCTCCCAGCGCCAGGCCGAACAACTGCGCGCCGGAGGAGGCGACATTGTTCAGTGAACGGCCGAGCACATAGGCGTCGCCCTCCAGCCACTGCGCGACCAGCCGACTCGACGCGCCGCCGAACACCGGTGTGGCGAGGGCGACCAGCGCCATGACACCGAGGCTTGCCGCGATCGGCATCCGCACCAGGGCGAGCAGCAGGGCGGCGGCGCACTCCAGGGCGTAGCCGCCGGCGATGAGCGCGCGGGGCGGCAGCCGGTCGGCCAGTGAGCCCAGCAGGAGCGAGCCGAACAGCTGCGGGAGAAAACCGATACCGAAGGCCAGTGCGCTCAACAGCGCGGAGCCCGTGGCGGCGAAGACCAGCACCGAGAACGTGGTGATCCGCAGTGCGCCCGCAGTGATCGCGACGGTGCGGGTCGAGAACAGCAGCCTGAATCGCGGCTCGGCCAGCACCTCCCGGTAGGTGGCACGGGCGTGGTCCTTCGCGGGCTCGGCGGTCGGGGTCATGACGCCAGCCTCGCCGCGCGCGCAGAGGGCTCACCAATGATTCGTCGCTGGACGAATCGGAGCGACGTCCCGCGGTAGCATGGCCGCGTGCTGCGCTTCGAAGTCTCGGTTGAGGATCTGCTGCGCAGCCGCTTCGCACTGTCGCCCGCGCTGGACCTCTGCCTCCTGCTGCGCTCGCTCGCCGGCCAGGACCGGCCGCTGCCGCGAGCCTGGGCCGCCCGGCTCCGGCCTGCCTTTGAACGCCTTCGCCGCGAGACCGAGCTGAACGCCGCCCTCGCCCTGCAGACCCCGCAGTCCGGACCGAACTTCGTCGCTCCGCCCCCGCGCGGCCTCAACCAGACCTGGGCAGACGACCTGGCCATGATCCGGGCCACGCCTCTGGAGGCGGCCCGGCACGAAATCGCCGCCTCCGCGACCGGCCCGTTTTTCCGCGATCCGCGCGTACGCGCAGTGCTGGAGTCGACGGACGCGGTCGCCAGGATCGCCAGGGTGATGGACCAGGCGTGGCACGAGCTGCTCGCCACGGACTGGCCGCACCTGCGCGCGATCTGCGAGCGCGATGTCGTGCACCGGGTGGGTGTGATCGGCGAACACGGATGGGCCACGACCATCGAGAGCCTGCACCCGGGCATCGCCTGGCAAGCGGGCGGCATCGAGATCGGCTTCTTCCGAGGCGGAACGGTCCGCCTCGCCGGCGACGGGCTACTGCTGATCCCTTCGGCCGTCGTCGGGCACATCGCCGCCCAAACGGAAGACCCCTGGCCCAGGACCCTGGTCTACCCCGCCCGCGGCACCGCCGCCCTGTGGGGCGAACAGGAGGCCGCTCCCCCACCGGACGCGCTGACCGCTCTGGTCGGCCGGGCCCGAGCCCGGCTGCTGTTGGCGCTGGACGCCCCGGCCAGCACCAGTCACCTCGCCCGGAGCCTCGCCATGGCGCCCGGCGCGGTGGGCGACCACCTTGCCATCCTGCGGGGAGCGGGTCTGCTCGTCCGCGCCCGGTCCGGACGGTCGGTACTCTACCGGCGCACCCCCCTCGGCGAGGCCTTGGTCGCCGGCTCGGGCTGACCGGCTACTCCTCGGGCTCCCACGCGATCAGCCGCTCGAACACCTGCTGGTCGCCCTCGGTCTTCAGGTCGCTCAGTGTGAGACGGCCCCAGACGAAGAGGAGCAGTTGCTCGGCCGTGCCCGTGGCCGAAGCGGAGGGGGGCGCGGCGCTGTCCGTGAGGGGTGCGGGCCAGGCGCCGGTGGCGTCCAGCTCGAGGAGCCAGGAGCGGCCCTCGGTGGCGTGGTAGTGGATGGTGGCGGCCTCGTGCGGCCAGGCGGCCGGGGTGGAGTTGCAGGTGTCGAGGAACTCGGCCACGCCGTCGATCGCGACGTCGGGCGGCATCGGCTGCACGGTGCCTGCGGCGAGCTGGGCGTCGTAGGTGTGCACCAGCACCTCGTGCACCCGGCGCCGTGCAACACCCCGGGCATTCGCCGGCGACACACCGGCGCCCCACCATGTCCAGCACTCGCGCTCCGGGCCGGCCTTGCGAAGCGCCCTCAACAGCAGCTCGTTCGACTCGGAGTACCAGGCCAGCAGCGCCTCGGGCTCGCGCGGCACCTCCGCGGCGTGCTTGGCCGGCGGAGCCTCGGCCGGGCCCGCGGCGACGATCTCGGCCCACCAGCGCTGGCCGGTACCCAGGTGCCGCACCAGATCGAACAATGTCCACTCGGGGCAGGACGGCACCGGCGCGTCAAGGTTCGGCCCGGCGGCGACCGCACTCCGGAACGCGGCCGACCGCTCGTCGATCAGTTGCAGCAGGGCTGCGTACTCAAGACTCTCTGTCACATCGCTTACCTATCACCACGGATCAGCCGACCGCGCCCTATTTTCCAGGCCGCTAGTCTCTTCCCGAACGGCGCTAAGAGCCGCTTCGCGCGACTGGGACTGTCACCGTCTGTACCGCTGCGCGACGGCCGTGAAGGCGGCCTTGGGTTCCCATTCCATGTCGGGGCAGGTCTGCCCCCGGCGTCCTTCGAGGAGTTTGACGATGCCCAGGCCGGCCCGGTCCAGGTCGTCCCTGGGGTCGCCGTCCGGGCGGTGCGGGTAGCCGGGCAGGGCGAACAGGAACACGAACGCGCTGTCCACCCCCTCGGTCTCGAAGATCTCCAGCAGTTCGCTCAGATACGCGGCCTGGCCGGCCTCGTCACGCTCGTACACGCCGGTCAGCCGTACCGGGGCCCTGGTCGCCGGGTCGTGCTCGACCACTTCCAGCACCCGGCCGCCACGGTCCCCCGCACCGCGGTATGCGGCGGTGCCGAACCCGGTGATGGCGAGCGGCTTGGAACCCTGGGCCAAGGTGCGCACCGCGTCCCGGAACCGGTCGGCGACCTCCGCGGAGCGGATCAGTTCGTACGTCACCATGTCGAAGGGGGTCCAGTCGATCTGCTCGAACTGGATGGCCGCGTAGGTGAGTTTGCCCCGGAAGTGCTCGCGGACCGTGGCCGCGGCCTCGCGGAGGAATGCGTTGACGCGCACGCCGAGTTCGCGCATCGCTTCGGCTCGCCGCTCGGGGCGGCGCATCAACTGCTCGACCCGCTCCTCGGGGCTGTCCCCCGACAGGAACCCGCGGTTCATCACGCTCAGTTCGACCCCTGCGACGAACACGACGGCGGCCCCCTGCTGCCGGAGCCGTTCCGCTCGCTCGGCGCAGTCGCGGAACAGCGTGAGGATCGGCTCGGGGTCCAGTTCCAGCGGGTAGGGCGAGAACCAGACCTCCAGGCCGAGCTCGGCGGCGGCACCGGCGGCCAGCTCCAGGCGGTCCGGGTCGCCGCCGATGATCTGGACCGCGTTGCAGTGCAGGTCGTCGCGGATGATGGCGAGTTCGCGCCGGACCACCGCGGGGTCGAAGTGCTCGCGGGACGTCTGGCCGTGCACGACGAATCCGGTGTCGTAGGTCATTCCTCTTGCTCGCATGGTGCCGCTGTCCTCTCCGTCGGTCCGGGCGGATCGAGACTGACAGGAAACATGCGTGCACGCAAGTTTACGCCTGGGCAAGTTTACGTGCGCGCAAGTTTGCGGGCACGCAGTCGCGCATGGAAAGCTGACACGGTGACGACACCACCACCAGGGCTGCGGGAGCGGAAGAAGCAGGCCACGCGCGAGGCGCTGCGCGCAGCGGCTCTGCGCCTGGCCGTGGAGCGCGGACCGGACCAGGTGCGGGTCGAGGACATCGCCGAGGCGGCCGGGGTCTCGCCGCGCACCTACAACAACTACTTCGCCAGCCGCGAGCAGGCCATCGTCTCCGCCGTGACCGCGGACCGGGAGGCGCGCATCGCCGCGGCGGTCGCGGCCGGGCCCGCGGGAGTACGCCTGGCCGAGGCCGTCACCGAAGCCGTGGTCGAGCAGTACACGAACACCGGCGAGCGTGAACACCGGGCGCTGCTGCTGATCACCAGCCGGACCGCGCTGCGCGACGCGTTCCTCGACACGACGGCCGGCATCGAACTCCCTCTCACGGCGGTGCTCGCCGAACGGCTGGGAAACGCCGAAGCCCACACGCCCCGCGTCCTCGCGGCAAGCGTGACCGCGGCGGTGCGCATCGCGCTGGAAGGGTGGCTGCGGCCTGCCGGGAGCGCGGAGTCCGACGGGAGCCTCGCCGCCGGAGGACTGCTCGTGCCCTCCGGTTCGCTGGCGGACCGGCTCCGCACGGTGCTGGCCCCGCTCGCGCCCGCGTTCGACGCCGCGGAGCGACGCGCGCAGCCGTGACACCGACACGGCCGCGGTTCGGTCATCCGAGTATGGCGGACGAACCGGCGCCGTTCTCGTGATGTGGGAGAGCGGCTGGAAGACGGCCTCCGGTGTCAAGGCCGCGACCGTCGCCGCGGCCGGCTGGGGCGACAACGACATCGGGTTCGATGTGGACCCCTCGGCCGGCGCGGACGGCATCAGCCCCGCTGAAGGGTGCGGTCGTGCTCGCGGACCGCGATCCGGGCCAGCTTGGTCAGCATCATGCCGTTGCGGACCTCGACCAGGTAGTCCACGGGCAGTCCGTGCATCCGGATGCCCGGGCCCCGCAAGGCGTGCCAGTCGAGTACGAAGAGCGTGGCGTCGCCCCAGGGCACCAGCTTCATGGCGATGCGGGCCGCGCCGAACGGTTCGGCCCGCGCCTCCAGTTCCAGGCGGCGTTCGGGTTCGCAGACGCGGACGACGCAGGTGTCGTCGAGGACCAACGGGCCGGCCCCGACCCGGACGCGCAACCGGGCGCCCACCTGGGGCCAGTGCGGGTCCGCGGCGAGGACCCGCTGGGTTCCGGTCACCCATTCCCCGTAGCGGTGTCCGTCGGACAGCAGGCTCCAGACCTCGGACGGGGTACTCAGGATCAGACGACGGTTCCGGGCCAAGCTGAACGCTCCCTCGGGACGACGGCGACGACAGGGCGACGGGCGACGGGGCGGGGGCACTAGGTGATCCCCGGTCTGCGGCGTGCCCGTCGACACTAGCCCGGTGCTTCGGCGGCCCAGGGGAACGCGCCGACGCATGGGTCCGTCCGGGCGAGGCACCCCCGCGACGGCTGCGGCCGGCGGCATGGTGCGTCAGTTCTTGACCGCGACCCCGCAGACGGACACGTCGGCCGTGGGCTCTTCGTGCCCGCCTGCGTCCGGGCGCCAGGAAGCCGTGGCGACAACCCCGGGCTCCACCAGGTCCAGTCCGGTGAAGAAGGCGGCGATCTCCTGCGGGGAGCGCAGGTGGTAGGTGTTGGCCGACTGGCCGTTGTAGACCTGGACCGCCCTGTTCAGCGCCTCGTTGTCGTCGGTGCCGTCGCTCAGGGCCAGATAGCTGCCCCGGGGCAGCGCCGCCATCAGTGTGTCCAGCAGCTCCGCGGGACGGTCGGCGTCGGAGATCTGCCCCATGATCCCGAGGGTGGTCAGCGCGACGGGGCGGCTGAGGTCCAGGGTTCTGGCGGCTTCGGCCAGGATCCGCTCCGGGTCCCTGACATCGGCGTCGACGTAGGCGCAGGCACCCTCCGGCGCGCTGGTGAGCAGCGCCTGGGCATGCGTGAGGACGAGGGGGTCGTTGTCCACGTACACGATGCGGCTCTCGGGCGCGATGCGCTGGGCCAGCTCGTGCGTGTTGTCGGCGGTGGGCAGTCCGGTGCCGATGTCGAGGAACTGGCGGACACCGGCCTCGCCGGCCAGGAAGCGTACCGCGCGTGCCAGGAACCGCCGTTGCAGGCGGGCGACGGCGGCGAACTCCGGGAACGTCGTCAGGATGACGTCGCCGGCCTCGCTGTCGACGGGATAGTTGTCCTTGCCTCCCAGCAGGTAGTTCCAGACCCGGGCGGAGTGCGGCCGGTCGGTCTGCAGTCGCGCCCTGACTTCTTCACGCGGATCAGTCATAGGCAAAGCTTCACACACCGCCGTACGGCTGGGCGCGCAGTACTGAACTTCCCCGCGCCGCCCGGCTCAGACGGACGGCGTGAGCGGGGGCCGCAGGCCCAGCCACTGCTCGGCGTCCCAGGCCCGGAACCGCTCCACCTCGGTGAAACCCAGCTTCGCCGCCAGGCGCATCGAGGCGGTGTTGGCGGTCTGCGTGTTGAGCACCACCGGCTCGCCCGGAAGGACGCCGTCGAGCCAGTCCAGTGCCGCCGCGCACGCCTCGGCGGCGTACCCGAGTCCCCACGCCCGCGGCAGGAACAGGTAACCGAGGTCGACCTTCCCCACCGCAACCGGGCAGCGGTGCTCCCGCGTTCGCCTGAGCAGGACCTGGCCGATCATCTCCCCGTCGAGGTCGACGACGAAGCTCCCGGGCCATCGCTCGGGGGTCCCGGGCAGCTCACGCTCCAGTTCCGCACGGGGGCGTGGACCGCCGAGGTAAGTGTGCACCTCGGGCGACGCCAGCAGCTCGACGAACGCCGGCCGGTCCGCGGCCCCGGGCTCCCGGAGCACGAGCCTCGCGGTCCTGATCGCTGCGGGCGGCCACGCGACGGGTCCCAGATCTGACATGCGCGCAGACTAACAAGTCCTGGTTCCTGTGCGAGAAGAGATCACTCAGGGGCGATGACTTCGCTCCGGACCGGGAGTCTCCTTCAAGAACGCCTCCGCCGGACGCCAACTGGTCGGGCCAGGGGACACAGAGAGCGACCTTGACAGGAGCCCAGACCACATGACCGATCCGGCACCGACGGCAGACCCTCATCGCGAGACCGGGGTCTGGCCCGCGATCCACACCGAGCGAGCGGCGCTGGCGGCCGATCTCGCAGATCTGACGGACGAGCAGTGGGCCGTGCCGTCGCTCTGCGCCGGTTTGTCGGTGCGTGAGGTGCTGGCGCACCTGACGGCGGGTGCGAGTCTCAACACCGTGCGCTGGCTGGTGGGTGTGATCCGGTGTCGGTTCGACTTCGACAAGCAGGTGGCCGTGCGGCTGGCCGAGCAGCTCGGCGCGACCCCGGGCGAGACCCTTGAACGTTTCCGCCGCGTCGTCCCGAGCACGACCAAGCCTCCCCTGCCCGCCCTCGCCATGCTGGGCGAGACCATCGTGCACGGAGAGGACATCCGGCGCCCGCTGGGCATCCACCGCGACCACCCGATCGGTGTCGCCACCGAGGCGGCCGAGTACTACGAGGGTTCCGACCTCGTCGTCGTCGCCAAGGGACGCATCGGCGGCCTGAAGCTCGTCGCGGACGACGGCCCGTTCGTGACCGGTTCCGGGCCTCTCGTGTCCGGTCGCACCCTGGCCCTGGTGATGGCCATGACGGGGCGCGCGGCCTACTGCGACGATCTCGAGGGCGACGGCGTGGCACTCCTCCGGAGCCGTATGCATCTCTGACCTCGGCGAGTTGTCAACCCCGACGATCGTCAGGGCCCGGGGCTGCCGTTCGGCCCGGGTGTCCGGGTGGGCGTGCTTCTACGTTTCCGCTCATGGAACGAGAACCGCGAAAGAAGGTCCCGGGCGGCCGGTGGCTCGCCGTACCGGCCGTCCTGGGTACGGGAGCAGGAGTGATCGCGTGGCTGTCCCCCGGCGGGCTGGGCCGGCCCGGCCCCGTCGAGGTCACCGGCGGGGCTTCGGCGTCCGCGTACCGGTCGGTCACGGGGGCGTTGGCGGACGCGCCGTCATGGGCGGGGGCCGCTCTGGAAGTCGCCACCGAGGGCACGCTCGTGGTCCTCGGAGCGCTGCTGCTGTGGGCGGCGTGGACGGCAGTGCGCCGCAAGGACGCCCGAGGGGTCGCCGGGGCCGTGCTGACCGGCCTCGGCACCGTCGTGGCCTACGCGGCAAGTGAGGCGCTCAAACTCGTGGTGGACGAGGAGCGCCCCTGCCGTGCGCTCGGTGCCGGGGCCGAGGCGGTCGCGGAGTGCCCGGGCGTCGGGGACTGGTCGTTCCCGAGCAACCACGCCACCCTGGCCGCCGGGCTGGCCGTCGGTCTCGCCGTCCTGCGCCCCCGGCTCGCCGTGGTCACGCTGCCGTTGGCCGGGGCGGCCGCGCTGCTGCGCGTGCTGGTGGGGGTGCACTACCCGCACGACGTGCTCGCCGGTGCGACGCTCGGCGGCGCCGTCGTGGCGGCGGTGCTCCTGATGTTCTGGCCGGCGGCCCAGGGTGCGGCCTCACGGCTGGGGAGTCTGCGGCGCGATGATGCCGGCCTCGTGAGCCACGACCGCGGCGGCGGCCCGGTTGTCGACGCCCAGCCTCGCCAGGAGGGAACTCACGTGGGCCTTGACCGTTCCCTCCACCACATGCAGTCGCCGGGCGATCTGACCGTTGGACAGACCGCCGCCGAGAAGGGCGAGTACGTCTCGTTCCCGGGCGGTGAGGGCCGCGACCCGGTCACGGGCGGCGGAACGCCGGCCGGCCAGGGTGCCGGCACCCGTGGCGGCGAGGTGCGCGACGACCCGGGCCGCGACCCGCGGTGACAGGTAGGCGGCGCCCCCGGCCACCGCACGGACTCCGGTGAGCAGTTCCTCGGGCTCGCCCGACTTGATCAGGAAACCGGCCGCGCCGCCGCCCAGTGCCTGCAGGATGTAGTCGTCCTCGCCGAAGGTCGTGAGCATGATGACGCCGGTGCCCGGCACGGCGGTGCGGATCTCCGCGGCGGCGTCGATGCCGTTGAGGCCCGGCATGCGGATGTCGAGTACGGCAACCGCGGGACGGTGGCGTCGCACCAGTTCCACGGCGTCGTGCCCGTCGGCGGCCTCGGCGACGACGTCTATGTCCGCGGCGGTGGCGAGGACGGCGCGCACCCCGGCACGCATCATCGGCTCGTCGTCGGCGATCAGCACCCGGATCATCGCGCGCTCACGGGACGACCGTACCCAGGGACACCAGGGTGTCCTCCCGGAAGCAGAGCCGGTAGGCGTCGCCGGACCGGTCGTCGAAGCGGTCGGCCGTCATCGCGTAGTACTCGCACGTCGTGCCCTCTCCCGTCGGCTCGTCGGCCGGCGGCCGGTAATCGGTCTGCCGTTCCGGCACGAGTCGCCTCACCTCGGAACGATCTTGCCCCACGTGCAGGCGGGCGTAGTCACGCGGGTCCAGAACCGACTGTGCCGCCGACCGGGTCTCCCAGACCATGAGCGCCCCGCTCAGCAGCGCCGCCGTCACCAGGGGCACCATGGCCGCGGCGACCAGGGCCCGGCCGGCCCTGCGCCGGGCGCGGCGGTGTTCCTGCGGCACCGCGTCGCCGCGGGAGGCCGGGAGCGCGGGCGTCGTGAGCGGGGGTGGCAAGGGGTGCTGCGGGGGCGGCGAGGGGTGGTGCGGGATGCGGGCGACGACCGCGTACCCTCCGTCGCGCGACCCGTGACGGAACGAGCCGCCGGTCAGCCGCACCCGTTCCCCGAGGCCGATCAGGCCGAGCCCCCCGATGCCGGGCCGGGTCCGCACGCGGTCGGCGGACGGCGGCGGGCCGTTCTCCACGACGACGTCCGTCCCGGTTGCCGTATGCGTCACGTGAACGGTGGTCCTCGCGCCCGGTGCGTGTTTGGCCACGTTGGTCAGGGCCTCCTGCACCACCCGGTGCGCCGCCCGCGCCACCACGGGCGGCAGGTCGTCCGCCTCGCCGTCGACGCGCAGCTCCACGGGCAGGCCGGCCTCGGACGCCTCGGAGGTCAGCCGGGTGAGGCCGGGGTCGTCCGGCTCGACCGGCGTCGCGCCGGTCTCCTCCCGCAGGACACCGATCACCTCGCCGAGGCGTTCCACCGCGGCCGCCGCCCTGGCCCGGATGTCGGCCGCCGCCCTCTGGTGGTGTTCCGCGAGGTCCGGCGCGAGCTTGAGCGCGCCGGCCGACAGGGCGATCAGGCTGAGGTCGTGGCCCAGCACGTCGTGCATGTCCTGCGCGATGCGCGTCCGCTCCCGCAACCTCGCCTGGTCGGCGATCAGTTGCTGCTCGCGTTGCAGTTGACCGGCGCGCTCCCACCCGGCCCGGACGAGCTGGCGGTACTGGCACCAGAACCGGCCCGCGAACCAGGGCAGCATCATGGCGGCGACCACCACGGCCACGAACCGGCCGGCCAGCGGGAGCCAGGCGGGAACGACGGACAGGGCCGTCACACCGGCCGCGAGGACCGCGAGCAGGGCGAGCGCCGTCGGGGCCGTCCGCCCGGGCCGGCGTCCCGCGAGGAACGCGGTGACGGCGGCCGGAACCGCCCACCACAGGGTGGTCACGCTCAGGCCGGCGGCCACGGCGGTGGCCGCGTTGAGGAGGGTTCCTGGATCACGTAGCCGCCGCTGGAGCGTGTGCTGGGGCGTTGCTGCCGCCCCGCTGTCGGTCAGTGTGCTGTCCACGGAGGTGACGGTACGGACCTCGGGCGGCGGCCGACCACTGCCGAAAGTCTCATTCCGTCCAGTCGATGATGCCCGTGACCTCGTCGCCGTCGACGAAGACGTGCGCGATCTGCAGGTCGGCGGGCAGGACGCCGTCCGCCACGAGCGACGCGCACTCGTCGTCGAGTTCCGCCGCCGGCGTCCCCGGCAGTGCGGTGATCGCGAGCACGGGCGGCTTGTGCCACAGGACCCGCGGGGTCGGGACCGGCACGCGGGACAGCGCCTCGATCTCCTCGCAGGGTCGCACGCTCGGAATATCCCGGGAGTGATCGCCGGTCCCCCCGGTTTTCCGCGGACCTGCCGACGACTGCCGTTCAGGGGTGAACTCCGACCGACTCCTCGAAGGCGGCAGCCTGTCGGCGTCCGGTGAGGTGGGTCGTCAGGCGGGACAGCAGGGCGACCGACTCGCTCAGCCGCCGTCTTTCGTCCGGGTCGAAGGTCTCGCGGATGGCGGTGCCGAGGGCGCCCGCGCGGAGGGTGCGCTCTCGCCGGAGACGGGAGCGGCCGGCGTCGGTGAGGCGCAGCAGGAGCTTGCGGCCGTCGTCGGGGTGCGGCTCCCCGCGGACCAGGCCGGCGGCGGAGAGGTCCTTGACCGACTTGGCGGCCGACTGGTGTGTGACGCCGCGCAGTCGGGCGAGGTCGGCCGTGGTCAGCGGGCCGTCGCGGTCGAGGAATCCGAGGATGGCGGCTTCGCCGGGGGGCATGGTGTCCACGGCTCTTACCGCCCGGACCAGCTCACCGATCGACCGCCGCAGCTCTTCGGCCAGCGCGTCTTCGTCCATGGAGCCATCCTAGCCGGAGGTATCGCACTTGGTTGTACAGTTAGGTTGTACCTATGGGCAGGAGTGCTGCTCGATGAAGGCGGAAGGACGAAGGACATGGCGGTCGTGGAACTCACCAAGTTCGGTCATGCGTGTGTGCGGCTCGAGAAGGACGGGCGCCGCCTGGTCATCGACCCGGGCGGTCTGACCGGCCCCGAGGCGCTGGACGGCGCCGACGCGGTGCTCGTGACGCACGAGCACTTCGACCACTTTTCGGAGGAGGCGCTGCGCCGGGCGGCCGCGGCGCGTCCGGGTCTGCGCATCTGGACCAACTCCTCCGTCGCGAAGCGGCTGGACGGCCTCGGCGCTCAGGTCTCCACCACCGGGGACGGGGACGCCTTCAGCGTCGCGGGCTTCGACCTCACGGTGCACGGAACCTGGCACGCGGTCATCCACCCGGATGTCCCGCGCATGCCCAACATCGGGTTCCTGGTGGACGAGTCCCTGTTCCACCCCGGCGACGCCCTGACCGTCCCCGGCACTCCGGTCGGCACGCTGCTGCTGCCCGTGCACGCTCCCTGGTCCACGGTCGGCGATCTGATCGACTACGTGCGCGAGGTCGCTCCCCACGACGCCTACGCCGTCCATGACGGCGCCCTCAACGACGTCGGCACCGCGATGGTCGAGGGCTTCCTCGGCGAGCGGGGGCCCGGGGTCCCGGCTCGCTACCGTCGGCTGGCCCCGGGCGCGAGTGTCCGGATCGGGTGAGGTCCGGCGGCGCCGGTCACGGCGTGCCGACGCCTACGTGGTGTCGTCGACGTAGTCGAGGTGGTCGCCGGTCACCGTGTAGCGGCCCGTGTACGCGCTGCGCCGGTCCCCCCGGGCCTCGTCGTAGCGCCCGTCCGGCAGCAGCTCCTGACGGATGTGGCCGTCCGCGGTCACCCACATGCCGACCACGTCGGCGTTCTCACGGTTGCGCCGGTCCCGCGCGTTCGCTGCCTGGGTGCGGCACACCCGGGCGGCGCACCGGAGCACCGCCTAGCCTTGGCGGCATGGACGACAACCACCTCGGGGAGTTCCTGCGCGCGCGCCGCGCCGGTCTGCGGCCGCAGGACGTCAACATGGCGAGCCACGGCCTGCGCAGGGTCGCCGGACTGCGCCGCGAGGAGGTCGCCGTCCTGGCCGGGGTCAACGCCGACTACTACACCCGGCTGGAACAGGGCCGCGAGCGTCACCCGTCCTTGCAGGTACTCGACGCTCTCGGCCGCGCGCTCCACCTGGACCCGGAGGCCCGCGCCCACCTGCACCGCCTGGCCGGGGTGTCACCGGCCGGCCGGGACCTGCTGCACGCGACCGAACGGGTCGGTCCCGCGCTGCGTCAGCTGATGGACGGCTACGCCCACACCCCCGCCTTCGTCATGAGCCGCACCCTCGACGTCCTGGCCGCCAACGCCCTGGCCGACGCGCTCTTCGCCCCCTTCACGCCCGCGGACAACCTGGCCCGCATGATCTTCCTCGACCCGGCGGGCCGGGAGTTCTACCAGGAGTGGGACCGAGCCGCCCAGGCCGTCGTCGCCAACCTGCGCCAGGCACACGGATTTGATCCGGAGCACCCGCGTCTGAGGCGCCTGGTGGACACGCTCACCGAGCACAGCGCCGTGTTCCGGCGCCTGTGGACGGAGCACTTGGTGCGCGGCAAGACCCAGGACGCCAAGCGGCTCCTCCACCCGGACGTCGGCGCCCTCTCGCTGACGTACCAGTCCTTCGACGTCCGTGACGCTCCGGGGCAGCAACTCGTCATCTATCACGCCGAGCCGGGCGGCCCGTCGGCCCATGCCCTGGGCCTTCTCGGCTCGCTGCACGCCGGTGAGCGGCGGCAGGGCGCGTCCGACTCGGCCACGAGCTGAGCGTCGCGAGCGGGATCCGTGAGTGCCTGGTCACGCTTCTGCGCGGCCGGAGCCGAAGAACCCGATCATCTGCTCCAGGCCGTCCGGGCTGAACATGGTGTCCAGGCTTTCGGCGGACTCGACGGCGGACGCTTCACTGCGGGGAAAGAGGCCCTCCTCGTACTGAGTGAGCGCGGCCTCGGTGTCGCCGGGGTGAGCGGCGAGGGCGAGGGCGAGTTCGGCACCGTCGTACATGGCGAGGTTGGCGCCCTCACCGGCGAACGGGGACATCAGGTGGGCCGCGTCACCGAGCAGGGTGACGCCGGGGGTCCGCTTCCAGCGGTGCCCGACGGGCAGAGCGTGGATGCGGCGCGCAGTGATGGTCTCCGCGTGGGCGACCAGGCCGCGCAGGCCCTCGTCCCAGCCGTCGAAGTGGGCGAGGACCGCGGCTTTGGCGGCGCCGTGGTCGGTGAAGTCGATGGTGTCGATCCAGTCCTCGTCGGCCCTGAGCGCGGTGTAGACGTGCAGGCTGCCGTCGGTCTCGCGGTGGGCGAGGAAGCCGCGCCGGTCGGCGAGGCAGATGAAGAAGCCACCGCCGACGAGGGCCGCGCTGCGCGGGTGGCGGGTGTCGGCCTCGTGCAGGTCGGTCTCGACGAAGGAGATGCCGGTGTAGGCGGGCTCGGCGTCCGAGAGCAGCGGCCGGATGCGGGACCATGCGCCGTCGGCACCGACGAGCAGGTCGGTGGTGATGGCCGAGCCGTCGGCGAAGGTGACCTCGTGCCGGCCGTCGTCCAGTGCCCGGGCGCCGCCGGTGGCCTTGCGCCGCCACTGGACCGTGCCGTCGGGGAGGGAGTTCAGCAGCAGGCCGCGCAGGTCTCCTCGGTCGACCTCGGGGCGGCCGCCGTCGCCCTCGTCCCCGGTGGCGACACGGACCGTGCCGTCGGGGCCGACCAGGCGCATCGCCTGGCCTCCCTCGTGGATGATCTCGCGGAACTCGTCGTGGAGGCCGGCGGCCCGGATCGCCTCCTGGCCGTTCTCCTCGTGGATGTCGAGCATGCCGCCCTGCGTGCGGGCCTCCGGGCCCGACTCCAGGTCGAAGACGGCGGATTCGATTCCGTTCACGTGCAGGACCCGGGCGGCGGTGAGGCCGCCCAGGCCGCCGCCGATGATCGCGATGGGGTGGTGGGGGGTGCTCATGGTGGCCTCCAGGGGGCGCGGTGGGACACCTCCAGGGTAACGAACATGTTCGTAGCGAACAAGTTCGCCCGTGCGCTCACAGAGGTGCTGGACAGCGAGCGAGGGGTTCGGCAGCCGGAATGCGGCCCTTCAGCCGGCCGTGCCCGGCGCCTGGCCGGGGACGGGCGTGCGGGTGATCCCGTTGACGAGGACGTCGAACGACCAGCGCAGGCGGTCGCGGGCGGAACCCCCGATGAGCAGGGGCATGTGGGAGGCGATCGCGGGATGGGTGGCCTCGTCCACGTCACGCAGGGCCCGGACGGTGGCGCTCCAGTCCTCGTGGGACGCCGGATCGTGTTCCTGGGTCGCCTGCTCGGCGGCGGTGGCGGTGGCGTCCTGCAAGAGCTTGTCCACGCCCCAGGCGACCTGCGCACCGGGGGCTCCACTGCGGGCGAGCAGTTCGAGGACCCGTTCCACGAGACGCAGGTAGTTCTCCCCGCTGGGGCGGGCGACCAGGGCCGACCGGGCGAGCTGCGGGTGTGCGAACAGTACGAGGGTGTACGAGGTCAGCACGGCCCGGAGCTGCTCGCGCCAGCCCTCCTCGGCGCCCGCACCGGTGAGGTCGACCTCGCCCAGCAGCGCGTCCAGCACGGCCGCGTGCAGTTCGGCGGTGTTCGCCACGTACACGTAGAGGGAGGCGGGGCCGGTGTCCAGCTCCTGCGCCAGGCGGCGCATGGTGACCTTCTCCAGCCCCTCCGCACGCATGAGCGCCACCGCGGTGTCGACGATCCACCGCCGGGACAGTGCGGGCTTCGCCGGACGGTCCCGGCGGCTGATCGGGGCTCTTCTCGCTGCCATGTCCCCGATCGTAACGAACACGTTCGCCCCGTGGTCGGGACCGTGTCAGCGGGGGTCCTGACGGAGATGCCGGTCCTGCCCCGCCCCGTGTCCGGCGACTGCCGTGGCGATCCCGAGGACGGCCAGGACGGTGAGCGGAAGCGTCCAGCTGTCCGTGGTGTCGTGCAGGATGCCGAGCAGGAGGGGGCCGGCCGCCGCCACGAGGTAGCCGATGGACTGGGCCATGCCCGCCAGCGCGGCGGCTTCGCCGGAGCTGCCGGCGCGCTGGCTCTGGAAGGTCAGCGCGAGGACGAGGCAGGCGCCGCCGCCGAGTCCGAGCAGGGTACACGCCAGGACGGACAGCGCGGGAGCGGAGACCAGTACGGTGAAGCCGCCCGCCACGAGGACCGAGGCCCCGGCCGCGGTCCATCGCTGATCGTGCCGGCCGCGGGTGAGCAGGGGCAGTAGGCTGCTGGAAGCCAAGGACACCACCTGGTAGTAGAACAGCATCCACCCGGCCGTGGTGCTGCTCGTGCCGCGGTCGATCAGGATGCTGGGCAGCCACGCGACGGCGGTGTAGAAGGCCAGGGACTGCAGGCCCATGAAGAAGGTGACCTGCCAGGCGAGCCGCGACCGCCAGGGCACCGGGCTGTGCGTCCCACCGGTGGACGCCTGGGGCTTGTCACCTCGCATCCGGGGCAGCCAGGCGAGGAACGCGGCGACGGTGAACGCGACACCCCAGGCGAGCGCCGTGCGCCAGGAACCCGGCACGGTGTGGGCCAGCGGCGCGGACACGCCCGAGGAGACCGCGGCCATGAGGCCCATGACGGTCACGTAGAGGGCGCTGACGCCCTGGATGCGGTGCGCGGGCACGCTTCTTCTGATCAGGGCGGGCAGCAGCACGTTGCCGAAGGCTATGGCGGCGGACAGGATCACCGTTCCGGTGAACAGGAAGACGACGGAGGGAAGGGAGCGGACCACCGTTCCGACGGCCAGCACACCGAGCGACGCCACCAGCAGGCGGGCGCTGCCCCATCGGTGGGAAGCCCGGGCGACCAGCGGCGACGTCGCGGCGAACGTCAGCAGTGGGAGCGTGCTCAGCAGCCCGCCCCAGCTCGATGTGAGACCACTGCCGTGCTCGATCTCCGGCAGCAGTGCGCCGACACCGGTGAGAGTGGTGCGCAGGTTCGCCGCCACGAGACAGATCGCGACGACGAGCCCGACCGACACGGCGGGCCGGGCGGACTGGGCGCGGTCGGCGGCCGGTATTTCGGAGGTGGAGTGCTGGCGGGGGGCCGAAGCCGGCTGCGGACTCACTGTTCCCCCGCAGCTCGCGGCGTGTCGGTCTCGTGGTCGCGGGTGAGCCGGACGATCGCCGCCGCCGCGTCCCGGGCGCCGCCCGCGTCCCGGGCCTCGATGGCGTCGACCAGCCGCCGGTGCAGACGGGCGTGCTCCCCGGCGTGGACGGCGTCCCAGGGCAGGCCCCCGAGGGACGCGGTGAGCGCCGTACCGAGGTGGTCGTACACCTCGATCAGCAGGTCGTTCCCGCTGGCCCGGACCACGGCCCGGTGGAACAGCGCGTCGACGCCCGTGGCCGCGGCCGGATCCTCACCGGCGCAGGCCGCGTCGGCGTCGGCCAGCAGCTCCCGCAGCTGCCGCAACTGACGCTCGCTCCGGCGCAGGGCCGCGGCTCCCGAGGCGTACTCCTCCAGAACGGTCCGCAGTTCCAGCACCTTGTCCCGCTGCGTGGAACTCGCCCGCCGCACCATGACCGACTGCAGCTCGCTCGACGAACAGACATACGTGCCGTCCCCGGCTCGTGGCTCCAGCAGACCCAGGTGCACCAGTGCGCCGATCGCCTCCCGCAGCGTGCTGCGTCCGACCCCGAGCTCCTCGATGAGGGCGTGTTCCGGCGGAATCCGCGTCCCCACGGGCCAGCCCCCCGCCTCGATGTGTGAGCGGAGGCTGTCCACCAGTTGCGCGGACAGGCTGGCTGTCCGTCGCGGTGCGCTGATGCGTTTCATGGCGGCAGCCTACACAAACATCAGACATTTGAACATCATGCTTTTGTCCAGGCGATGCGGCCGCGAACGGGCCGCATCGTGCTGGGACCAGTCGTTCAGTCGGAGTCCGCGTCGCTCACACGCGGTCGGCCGCGATCAGGACGTACTGGAAGGAGCCGTCACGGTAGGACTCGATGAACGCCTTCTCGATTCCGGTGACCAGCGAGGACGTGGCCCGCAGCTCCCAGTAGGGCAGCGTGTCCGGGGTGAGGTCGACGATGGTGTGCGGCACGAGCCGGTTGTCGGCCATGGCGCGCAGGTACTCGCGGCGGGAGTGGATGTTGCACTCGAAGTGGGCGTTGATCTGGGAGACCCACTTCGACGGCTGGCCGTAGCGGGGGTTCCAGCAGCCGGTGATCGTCACGTAGCGGCCGCCGACCTTCAGGAAGCGGGAGTGCTCGCTGAACAGGTCGTGGAGGTCGACGTACATGGTCGACTCGTTGTTCCACGAGGCCGAGATGCCGCCCTTGTCGAAGGGCGTGTCGAGCATGTTGCACACGCGGGAGCGGACGTGGTCGTCGATACGCAGTTCCCGCGCGCGCCGGTTGCCGAAGTCGGCCTGGGCGGCGGACAGGGTCACTCCCTCGACCCGGCTGCCGAAGCGGCGGTGGGCCATGACCATGGAACCGCCGCGTCCGCAGCCGGCGTCGACGAGGGTGTCCTCGGGACCGACCTGGCCGAGGTGGTCCATGAGGAACTCCGCCTGCGCCGACTCCAGCCGGTGCAGCTCCGCGATGACCTTCTTCTCGTACTCGCTGTGCTCCGGGTCGCCGACCGCGGCACGGTCCACGGCGCCGATGCCGTAGTGGTGGTGATAGAGCCCGTCCACGTCACCGAGGCGGAGGTTGACCGGCCGCGCCTCGTTGTTCCAGTAGCGGGCGATGTCCTCCTGGTACGGCGTCGCCGGGGCCGGGATCCTCGCGGTGGCGGTCGCCGTGGCGGGGGTTTGGGTGGCGGTGGTCTCAGTGGTCACAGATACGTCCGTTCTCTACCAGAAGTCGGGCAGGCTGTAGCGGTAGGTGTTGGTGCGGTGCCAGTCGTGGTTGCCGTCGACCCAGGCGGCAACGCCCTTGAGGAAGCGCAGCACGGGGGGCAGGGGGCAGGCCTCCGCGAGATCGGCCGCGGCCGCCTCGAAGGAGTGCTGGAGTTCGTTGTGGACCTCGACGGCTTTGAGGTAGGCGTCGCGTTCGCAGAGCTGCTCGCGCTCGGCGATCACCACCGGAAGGTTCAGGTGGCGGCCTGGGCTGTTGAGTTCCTTGGTGTAGGAGTAGAGGTCGTTGACGATGGTCGTCGCGTTGCCGGCGAGGGCGATGACCCGTTGCATCTCCGGGCGGGCGTGCAGGTCCGCGGGCAGTTCGTAGCCGCCGACGGTGTCGGTGATCGTGGGGCAGGGGCGGAAGTTGTTGAACTGGCGCATCGCCAGGTACTCCCACACCTCCGGGACGTGTCCGGTCTGTGCCCAGGCGCCCTCGGCGAGGTAGCCCAGGTGCAGCCGGGCCATGTCGTGGCGGTAGCGGTCGGACTGGGAGGGCGTCGCCGCCCGGACGAAGTAGCCCATGGCGCTGTCGTACGCCCGGCGCGGGGCGTCCGATGCGAGGGACTCCTGCCACATCGGCGTGTATTCGGCCGTGGAGTGGAAGTGGTCGATCGCGGTGTGCGCGAGCAGGAGGCGTCCGCCCAGACCGACGGGTGAGCCGCCGTGGTCCTCGCAGTAGCAGTCGTCCACCGCGTTCTCCGCGACCATCAGCCGGGTCGCGAGCATCAGGTGGTCGACGGTCGGCGCGTCGGGGTGGCAGGCGACCATGTAGCGGCCGACCGAGAAGCCGTCGAACTGCCCCTCCCATTCCTCGGGGTACAGCTGGACCTCGTCCTCGGCCCAGCGCTTGATGCGGCGGCTCACCTCCTCGACGCGCACGGGGTCGGGTTCCGGGACGGGGTGGTGGTAGAGGCCGGGGACGGCTCGCCCGGCGGCGGGCGGAGCGGACGCCGGGGCCCTTGGATCCGGTTGCCGTCCGTACCTGTCGGCCGGGGTGAGCGAGGTCGTGCCCGGCCCGGTCGGCCCGCGCAGGATCCGCTGGAGGGCGGTGCCGCCCGTGGCCGTGTCGAGCGTGTCCCCTGCGGCGGGGGCGGGCGCCGGGGGTGGTGCCGGTTCGGGCATCGTGACCGGCGGATGCAGCGCGGCCAGGAAGTCCGACGCGGCCGGCGTGACCGAAGCGCTCGGGATCACCGGGGCGGGGACGTCCGGCAGGGTTGTGGGCGGCGTCGGCCCCTGCTCGGGGGGTGGTGTTCCGAGGGTCCCGGAGTCGGGCATCGGCGGCTCCTTGCTGCGGCGGGGTGGGCGTGCTGTTGCGCGTGCGGCGGGTCGGGGCTGGCCCTGTGGACGGTGCGGGGCTTCAGCGCGACACCGGGGCGATCTGGACGTTCTCCATCACTCCGAGGGCGTCGGGCAGGAGCACCGCGGCGGAGTAGTAGGTGCTGACCAGGTAGGAGATGACCGCCTGTTCGTTGATGCCCATGAACCGCACGGAGAGGCCCGGCTCGTACTCGTCCGGCAGTTCTGTCTGACGCAGGCCGATCACGCCCTGGTTCTTCTCGCCGGTGCGCATCGCGATGATGGAGCTGGTCTGCTCCTTGCTGATCGGGATCTTGTTGCACGGCAGGATGGGGACGCCGCGCCAGGCGGGGACGGACTGCCCGCCCAGGTCGACGTGGTCGGGGTAGAGACCGCAGGCGTTGAAGCCGCGTCCGATGGCGGCGATGGTCCTGGGGTGGGCGAGGAACAGTTTCGTGCCACGTCGGCGACAGAGCAGCTCGTCCATGTCGTCCGGGGTCGGCGCGCCGGTGCGGGGTTGGATGCGCTGCTTGAAGTCGGCGTTGTGCAGCAGTCCGAACTCGCGGTTGTTGACGAGTTCGTGTTCCTGGCGCTCGCGCAAGGCCTCGACCGTGAGCCTGAGTTGCTCCTCGCTCTGGTTCATCGGCCCGTTGTAGAGGTCGCCGACCCGGGTGTGGATCCTCAGGACGGTCTGTGCGACGGAGAGCTCGTACTCGCGCGGCCGCAGTTCGTAGTCGACGAAGGTACCGGGCAGTTCGGCCTCGCCGACGTGACCGGCGGACAGGGCGATCTCGGCCTCGCCGTGCTTGGTCTGCCGCTGCCGCGCACGCGTGTGGAAGTCGTCGACGTGGGCCCGCAGCTGCGGCGCGGAGGCCTGGACCGCGGTGAAGTCGGCGCGCGTGAGGGTGAGGAGGGTGCCGGAGGTCTCGGCGGTGAAGGTGCGGTCGTGGCGGGCGTCGGGGTCCGCCAGCGCCTGCTCGCCGAAGTGGCTGCCGTCCGCGAGCACCGCGGTGGTGATCTCTCCTCCGTACTTGCCCTCGGTGGTCTGGCTGACGCGACCGTGGGCGATGAGGTGGATGCGGTCTGCGGGGCCGCCCCGTTCGACGAGGACCTCATCCGCCGCGAAGTCCCGTTGCGTGCAACGGTCGGCGAGGGCGGTGAGGACGCCCGTGTCGGTGAAGCCGCGCAGCAGGGCCAGCTCGGTGAGTTCTCCGGGGATCACCCGGACCCGGGCGCCCTCCTGGACGAACTGGATGCGGCCGTCGCCGAGGGTGTGGCGCAACCGTCGGTTGACCCGGTAGGCGCCGCCTGCGGCCTCGACCCAGGGCAGCATGCGCAGCAGCCAGCGGGAGGTGATCTCCTGCATCTGCGGGACGGACTTGGTGGTGCCGGCGAGGTTGCGGGCAGCCGCGGTACTCAGGGACTGCTGCGGTGCCTCGGGTGGGGTCTGAGCTTCCGGGATGCTGTCGACGGACATCGGGAGGCCTTCTCCTTGCACGACGGGTCGACCGGCGCACACAGCTGCGCCGACGGGCGGACGGGAGGGGTGGACAACGAGCCGGAGGGACCACGTGAATCCGCCCGCTTTTCAGAAAGCTAGCTGCTGGAACGGCCGCATCCACCAAGGTGACGGGAGGCTTACCCCGAAGCAGTGACAATCGGTCGAATGCGGTTTATCGGCCCGTTGGTTGAGATCTCTCCGTGGGAGAAGGGCTGGACCCTCACGTGGCGTCAGGCGGCATAGTCGGGGCCGTGGAAGATCACTGGACCGTGGGACGCGTGGCCGAGTTGGCCCACGTGAGCGTCCGCACGCTGCATCACTATGACGAGATCGGGCTCGTTCGGCCGTCGGGGCGCACCGCGGCCGGGTACCGGGCCTATTCGGCGGACGACGTGGAGCGACTGCGGGAGGTACTCGGCTATCGACGGCTGGGCTTCGGACTGCGGGAGGTCGCGGAACTCGTCGGCGACCCGTCCGCCGACGCCGTCGCGCACCTGCGCCGGCTGCGCGGCCTGCTGCTGGAGCGGCGTGAGCGCGCCGACGCCATGGTGGCGGCCATCGACAGGGAACTCGACGTACGGGCGAAGGGACTGAAGGTGACACCGGAGGAGCAACTGGAAGTGCTCGGTGCACGGTTGTACGACGAGATCGGCGGCGCGTACACGACGACACGGCGTACCGAGCCGCGGATCGCCGCGCGGATCTGGGACGCGCTCGGGGACGCGCGGACGGTGTTGAACGTCGGTGCGGGCACCGGCTCCTACGAGCCCGCCGATCGCGACGTGACCGCGGTGGAGCCGTCGGCGGTCATGCGGGAGCAGCGGCCTGCCGGGGCGGCGCCGTGCGTGGCCGCCGCCGCGGAGAGGCTGCCGTTCGCGGACGGCTCCTTCGACGTCGCGATGGCCGTCTCCACCGTTCACCACTGGGGGGACCCGATGGCGGGGCTGCGCGAGATGCGGCGCGTGGCCCGCCGCGTGGTGGTGCTCACGTTCGACACCGACGAGCCCGGATGGCAGGACCGGTTCTGGCTCACCCGCGACTACCTTCCCGAGTTCGCCGCCGTCCTCGCGGAGTTTCCCTCGCTTGCCGGGATGGCCGACGCGATCGGCGCCCGCGCCGAGCCGGTGCCCGTTCCGTGGGACTGCGCCGACGGTCTGTTCGAGGCGTACTGGCGCCGGCCCGAGGCGTATCTGGAGGAGCGTGTGCGCCGGGCCGCGTCGGTGTGGACGAGGGTCGGGCCCGAGGCCGAGCGGCGGGCGGTGCGCAGTCTCGGCGACGACCTCGGCTCCGGCCGGTGGGCCGAGCGCAACAGTGACCTCGCCGCCCTCGACGCGGCGGATCTCGGCCTCCGCCTGCTCATCGCTTGACCTGGGCGCCGGCCCTGGCCTTCGGGGAGTTGACGGGGGCTACACGCCCTCGTCGTCGCGCAGGGAATGGATCATGCTCTGCAGGATCCGGAACGCGCCCGCCTGCTCGCTCTCCGTCATACCGGCCAGCATTCTGAGCTCGACGGCACGGACCGCCACGGTGGCCTTCTCCAGGCTCCGCCGGCCGCGAGGAGTGAGTCGCGCGGGAAGCGCCTTCCCGACGGGTGCCGCCGCGGGCCGGGTCACGTAGCCGTCCCGTTCCAGGGCCTGGAGCAGCACGTTCATCGACTGGCGGGTCACGAACGCGCCCCGCGCGAGCTCCGAGTTCGACAAGCCCGGCCGTTGGGCCAGCAGTTCGAGGCAGGAGTAGTGCGTCACGCTCATCCCGAGTGGCCGCAGCACCTCCTCCATGGCCGCGCGCAGGGCACTCGAAGCCTCTTTGAGCAGGTAGCCCAGTGATTTGTCCAGGTCGATGCCGGCACCCTTTTGACTCATGTCAGCATTCTGACATACCTTGACCTGTGTCAGGAATCTGACACGAAGGTCCGACATGCCGACATGCAGATCAGGAGCATCACCATGCCCGTCACCGGTCCCGACTTCGTCTCCCTCCAGGTACGCGACCTCGACGCTTCGCGGGCGTTCTACGAGCAGTACCTCGGCCTCGTCCGCTCGCAGGCCGGGCCCGCGCACGCCGTCGTCTTCGAGACGAAGCCGATCGCGTTCGCACTCCGCGACGTCGTTCCCGGCACCGATCTCGCCTCCGTCACCCAGCCCGGCATCGGTGCCGCGATCTGGCTCCACGGCACCGGCGTCCAGGCCATCCACGACGCCCTCGTCGCCGACGGTCACACCATCGTCTCCGCACCGATCGACGGCCCGTTCGGCCGGACGTTCACCTTCGCCGACCCCGACGGCTATCACGTCACCCTCCACGACCGCGCCTGACCGGCGGAACGCCGCAACCATCGACGCCCAGCGGGGGTGCCACCGGAGCGTTTCAGCGCAGCAGGAGACCGACGGCCACCGCCAGGCGTTCGAGGTACGACTCCCTCGACCCGACCTGGTGCTTGAGTCCCGTCGATGCGCTGATCATCGTCTGCGCGATCCGGACGGCCTCCTCCCGTCCCGTCGCGACGGTGATCGCGTCCGTGATCAGCTCCTCGAAACGTCGCGGCAGGACCTCGACGACCTCTCCGAGGATGCCGGGATTGTCCTCGATCACCGTCGCGACGTCGCGCGCCAGCGGGCCGACATAGCGGCCCGCCCAGTGGTCGAACGCTTCGACGAGGCGCTCCGGAAGGGGGCGGTCACCGTCGGCCAGGGCCTGTTCGGCCGCGGTGATGTCGCGATGCAGGGCCTGGGTGGCGGCGGCACGGAACAGACTCTCCTTCGAGGAGAAGAGGAAGTAGAGGCCGGGCCGGGAGATGTGCGCGGCCCGCGCCACCTCCTCCATCGACGTCTTCCGGTAGCCGAAACGCGCGAACGCCGCCATGGCGGACTCCAGAACCATGGTCCGGCGGTCGGCATCCGCGCCTGTCGGGGTGGTCGGGTGGCCCGCGTCGCTCCTGCTCATGCGGCGAGGATACGAACATGAGCCGCACTATACAAATCATGTTCAGTTCGTATAGTTGAGCCATGGATACCCGCCCGCTCATCTCCACGCCGTTCACCGCCTCCAGCACCGCGGGCGAGGTGCTGGAGGACATCGACCTCACCGGTGTCCGTGCGATCGTGACGGGAGCGTCCTCCGGCCTCGGCATCGAGACGGCTCGCGCGCTGACCGCTGCCGGGGCGGAGGTGACGCTCGCCGTGCGCAACACGGCTGCGGGTGCCTCCGCCGCCGAGACCATCGCCGGGTCGACCGGAGCGGTCCCGCCCCGCGTCGTCCGGCTCGACCTCGCCGACCGGGCCGGCGTCACCCGGTTCGTCGACGCGTGGGACGGCCCGCTCCACCTGCTCGTCAACAACGCCGGCGTGGTCACCGGCGGGCTCGAACGGACACCAGAGGGCTGGGAGCTGCACTTCGCGACGAACCATCTCGGCCACTTCGCCCTGGCCACCGGGCTGCACCGGGCCCTGGCCCGCGGTGCGGCCGAGCGCGACGGAGCACGGATCGTCTCGGTGAGTTCGACGGCGCACATGCGGTCCGGCATCGACTTCGACGACCTCCACTTCGAGCGCCGCGGCCACGACCCGCAGACCGCCTACGCACAGTCGAAGACGGCGAACTCCCTCTTCGCCGTCGAGGCGACCCGCCGGTGGGGGTCCGACGGCATCGTCGCCAACGCGGTCAATCCCGGCGGTGTCGCGACGGGTCTGCAGCGGAACTTCACCCCGCGGCAGAAGGCATCGCTCGACGCGGCCGAGGCTGCCGGAGTCTTCACGTACAAAACGGTCGAGCAGGGAGCCGCCACCAGTGTCGTGGCGGCCGTCAGACCCGAGTTCGCCCACTCCGGGGGCCACTACCTCGACGATGGGCAGGAGGCCTACCGGGTGCCGAACGATGCCGACCTCGCGCAGCATCCGCACGGTGTCAAGGAGTGGGCGCTGGATCCCGCCGCCGCCGAGCGCCTGTGGACCGTCTCGACCGATCTGCTGCGCTCCTGACCTCTCGGTACCGAGTGCCGACGGTGAGCCGAACCTACGCGACTTCCCTCCCGACCTCCCCCGAGCACGACCGTGGCAGGGCGCGGTTCCGGTCAGGTGGGGGAGAACCGCAGGTACGGGGCGACGCTGCGGAGTTTCTCGCGGGTCTCCTCGGTCTCCCGCTCGGGGCTGGACTGGGCGGTGACCCCGGCGCCGGCTCGCAGCCACGCCTCGTCGCCCGCGCCGATCAGGGTGCGCAGGACGAGGGCGGCGTCGAGGGTGCCGCCGGTACTCCCCCAAAAGACCGCCCCGCCGTACAGGCCGCGGGGCCCTTCCTCGTGGCGGGCCAGGGCCTGGAGCGCGGCGCGTTTGGAGACGCCGGTGGCGGTGATCGCGGGAAACAGGGAGGCGAAGGCGTCCCAGGGACCGGCGTCCGGCCGGAGCCGGCCCGTCACCCGCGAGGCCAGGTGCTGCACCGATCCTCGTGGGCGGACCGCCATGTACTCCTCGACCACGACGGAGCCGGGGCGGCACACGGCCGCCATCTCGTCCCAGGCGAGACGTACGGACACGGCGTGTTCGTGTATCTCCTTGGGGTCGCTGAGCAGTTCCGCGCGCCGGCGCTCGTTCTCCGCCGGGTCGGCACCCAGGGCGCGCGTGCCCGCGAGCGGCTGGGTGCTGACCCGCCCGTCGTCCCCGACCTCGAGAACGGTCTCGGGGCTGAATCCGGCAGCCCGGTATCCGCCGAGGTCCAGCACGTAGGAGCGGGCCGGTGTGTTGGCCCGGCGGCCTGCGAGGTAGGTCGCGGGAAAGTCGGGGCGCGGCTCGGCGGGCAGCGGGACCCGCCGGGAGACCACGGCCTTCTCCAGCAACCCGGCTCGGATGTCCCGGACCGTACGGGAGACCGCTCGGCCGTAGGCGGCGGTGCCGACGGCGATGACGTCCTCGGTCCGGTCCCGCGCCGGTTCGTCGTGGACGGTCTGCCCGGCCGCGGGCTCCGCGAGCAGGTCGGCGACCTTGCGCGCCCATGCCTCGTCCACCGCGCGGACCACCGTCGTGTCGCCGGTGAGGGTCACTTCGACGGACGGGATCAGGGCGTGCAGCAGCGGCTGGTCTCCGGCCGTCGCGGGGTCCGCGTGCAGGAGGTGGGCGAGTTCGAAGGCCGCCCAGCCGTAGAAGCGGCGCTCTTCGCCGCTCTCGTCGGGCAGAGCGGCTACGGGCGACAGGGCGGCCAGGGCGTCGGCGAACGCCGTCAACGGCCGCCGCTCCGTGCGCGAGGTCCAGGTACGGCCGGCGGCCCGCGCGGTGATGCCGGTGGCGTCCGCGGTGACGCTCGCGTCGGAGCCCGCCGCGAAGTGCCAGACTCCGCCCTCCGACTCGTACACCACGTACTGGCCCGCGAGGCCCGCCCGTGCGAGGCGGGTGGCGGTGGCGGCCGGGTCGTGGCAGGGCTCGCGGGTGCTCGCGCACGCGAGCGGTGGGACGGACCTCGCCCATGCCTCCCAGATGTGCCGGGATCCGGTGCTCATCGTGTCGTGCCTTCTCTCTGCCGCTGGGCCGGGGTGGTCGTGGGTGGTCGGGTCGGGGGTCATGACGGGGCCGACTCCAGTCGCCAGCCGTGGGCCTGCGCTCGCCGTTCCCAGAAGGAGGCGTACGTGCCTGCCGCCGCCACCAGGTCGTCGTGCGTGCCCCGTTCTGTGATCTCGCCGTCCTCCAGGACCAGGATCTGGTCGGCGCTCACGACGGTGCTCAGCCGGTGCGCGATGACCAGGAGGGTCCTGCGGGCCGCCAGGGCCCGCACGGCCCGGGCGAACAGCGCCTCGCTCTCCTGGTCGAGGGCGGCGGTGGCCTCGTCGAGGACGAGGATCGGGGCGTCCTTGAGGAGCGCACGGGCGATGGACACGCGCTGCCGCTGTCCGCCGGACAGTCGCGCGCCGCCCTCGCCCACCTTCGTGGCCCACCCCTCGGGCAGTTCCTCGATCACGCGGTCGAGGCCGGAGAGCGCCGCGGCCTCGGCCAGTCGGCCGGTGTCCGCGTGCGGGTCGGCGATGCGGACGTTCTCCTCGATCGTGCCGTCGAAGAGGTAGACGTCCTGGAAGACGAGGGACAAGTGGGCCGCGAGGTCGTCGGCGCCGATCTCGCGGACGTCGACGCCGCCGATGCGAACGGTGCCCTCGGTGGTGTCCCGGAAGCGGGCGAGCAGCCCGGCGACCGTGGTCTTGCCCGCGCCGGAGGGCCCGACCAGCGCCGTCATGCTGCGCTCGGGCAGGCGGAAGGTCACGTCGTTCAGGACCGGGCGCGCTGCTGCTTGGGCCACCGGGTCGGCGCCGCCGTCGTAGCGGAAGCCGACCTTGTCGAACTCCACGCTCGCGTCGTACGGCGTGCGCGGCTCGGCGGGCTGGGGGAACGGCGGTTCGTCGAGGACCGCGCCGAGGCGTTCCAGGGTGTTGCGGGCGATGCGCATCCCGGCACCGGCCTCGGCGGCCGACGACACGCTGTCGATCAGGCGGACCAGCAGCACCAGGAGTGCCAGCAGGGTGGGCGCGGTGAGGGAGCCGTCGAGGTGCCAGGACACCCCGAGGGCGAGCAGCAGGGCGAACACGAGCCGGGTGGCGAAGGAGAACGAGACCAGTCCGGGCAGCCCCCGCGCGATGAGCCGCCGGTCGGCGCGCGCCTCGGCCACCAGGGCGTCGTCGAGGGCTCCGTATCCCTCGGCGGTCCGGCCGAACGCCCTCAGTACCGGCTGGTTGCGCGCGTACTCCAGGACCCGGTCGGCGGACTCGCCGATCGCGGCGTCGCGGCCCAGGTCGAGCCGGCGCATCACGGCGCTGCTCGCCGCCTGGACGGCGAACAGCACGGGCACGCAGACCAGCAGCACCAGAGCGGTGCGGACGTCGAAGAAGAACGTGGCGGCCACCAGCGTCGCCGGGGTGAGCAGGGAGCTGATGAACGGGCGCAGCAGGTGGGCCGGTGTGCTCATCACCTGGATGACGTTCTGTCCGGCGAGCCTGCTGAACTCGGCCGTGCGGCCGGCGTCGAACCAGCCGAGGGGCAGGCGCAGCGCCTGGTCCGCCATACGGTGGTGCAGCACCCGGGAGAGCCGGGAACCGACGGTGAACCCGCCGCTGACGGCCGCGCCCTGCAGCACGGCGTGCGCGAGCGCGCAGCCGGCGAACGCCGCCAGCCGGGGCCACACGTCGTCGGGATCGGGGCCGAGCAGGGCACGCAGTACGGGCACCAGGAGGGCGAAGGCCACGCCCTGGAGGACGACCGCGCCGCACTGGAGGACGAGCAGCCGGTTCAGCGGACGGGAGCCTTCCGGCCCGAGGACCCGGTAGAGCTGACGGATCATCGTGCACTTCCTTCTCGGATGTCGTCCGTGCTGCTGCTCTGGGCGTCCCAGAGGGCGGCGTAACGGCCCCCCGCGGCGACGAGGTCGTCGTGGCGGCCCTGTTCGGTGACGCGTCCGTCCTCCAGGACCACGATCCGGTCGGCGGAGCGGACGGTCGACAGCCGATGGGCGACGACGAGCAGGGTGCGGCCGGCCGCGAGCGCGGACAGCGCGTCCTGGATCAGTGCCTCGGAGTGCGGGTCGGCGTACGCGGTCGCCTCGTCGAGCACCAGGACGGGTGCGTCGGCGAGCAGGGCTCTCGCGATGGAGAGGCGTTGGGCCTCACCGCCGGAGAGGGTGACGGCCGTGCCGAGTTCGGTCGCGTAGCCGTCGGGCAGTGCCGTGACGCGGTCGTGGATGCGGGCGGCGCGGGCGCACCGCTCGACTTCCTCGTCGGTGGCCTCGGGGCGGCCCAGGCGGATGTTGTCGGTGACGCTCGCCCGCAGCAGCCGTACGTCCTGGAGGACGAAGCCGACCCGGCGGTACAGCTCGGTCGCGGGGATGTCGCGGAGGTCGGCGCCGCCGAGGGTCACCGTGCCGGCGGTGGCGTCGTGGAAGCGGGGCAGGAGCGAGGCCAGGGTGGACTTGCCGGAGCCGGAGGGTCCGACCAGCGCGGTGACCGTGCCGGGCGCGAGATCGAGGTCGATGTCGCGCAGGACGTCGGTGTGCCCGTCGTAGGAGAAGCTGACCCCGCGCAGGCAGACGTGGTGGCCGTCGGGCAGGACGGGGGTGGCGGGCTCGGGGAGGGTCGGGGCGTGCAGCAGCTCCGTGATGCGTACGGCGGCGGCCTGGCCGGCCCGGATCTGCTGGATGCGGGGGCCCACGACGCCCATGGGGGCGGCGACGGCGGGGCCCAGCAGCAGGAAGGGGACGAGTTCGGCGCCGGTCAGCCGGTCCTGGGTGACGAACACGGCGCCCACCACGGTCAGGAGCAGCAGGACCACGGCCGGGGCGACCACCAGCACGGCGGCGGTGGAACCGACCAGGGTGGTGCGGACCCAGCGGGAGAAGAAGTCGGCGAAGCCCTCGGTTGCGTCGACGAATCGCTCGTGGGCCTTGCGGCCGCGGCCGAAGCTCTTGAAGACGGCGATGCCGGAGGCGAATTCCACGGCGGCGGCGGAGATCCGCCCCAGCGCGGCGCCGAACTCGGCCATCCGGGCCGCGGCGCCCGCCATCGCCCGGCTGAACAGGAGTACGCCCAGCAGCAGGGGGACGACACTGACCAGGGCCAGGCGCCGGTCGACGGTGAACAGGTAGGCCAGGGCCAGGACCGGTGCGGTGAGCACGGCGACGACGTCGAGCAGGGTGTGGGCGAACAGCGTGTGCAGTGCGCTCACGTCGTCCTGCACCGCCTGCTTGACCTCGCCCGTGCCCCGGTCGGTGAGCCGGCCCAGTGGCAGCCGTCCGATGTGCCGGGCGAGCCGGCGGCGGAGGGCGAGCTGGAGGTCGTTGTCGGCGAGGTGGGCGAGGGCGCCGGCCGCGGTGCCGCACGCCAGGGCGAGGAGCCCCGCCGCGCAGGCCAGCGCGACCAGCGGCCACAGGGTGTCACCGTCGGCGGGGGTCCCCGTCGTGAGTCGGCCGGCGATCTCGGAGACGGCGATGAACGGCACCGCTGTGGCGAGGGCCGCGAGGGTCTGGAGGCCGACGGAGACGGCCAGTCGGCTCCGGACGGGGTCCGTCAGCTCGCGCAAGGGATGCGGTTGTGACTTCACTTGACGAGTACTCCGATTTCGGGGATGGGCCGGCCGCCCGCCTCGGTGATGCGGCGGCTGGTCATGCCTGCCTCACGGGCCAGGCGGGCGACGTCGAAGGTGTGCCAGTCGTAGCTGTCGGCGACCTCGCGCACGGTGCGGCCGTCGCGCAGGACCTTCCAGGTCGTGGTGAACCGCATGGCGTCGCCCACGGCGGGTTCGCCGCCGATCCACCACTCGTAGCTCTGGCGGCCGATGGTCTCTCTCAGGGACATCACCGGGGGGATCTGGCGGGGCGAGGAGACCCCCATCAGTTCCACGACGATGGGCGCGCCGTCCGGCAGGCGGTCCGCCAGACGCTTCCACAGCGCGACGCGTTCGGGGACGGTGAGGTGCCCGGCCACGCCGAAGATGACGACGGCGGACAGCCGTTCGGGCAGGACGAGGTCCTGCGCGGCGCCGTCGACCACCGTCACCCTGCGCCGCAGGTCCGGGTCGCGGGCGACCCGGGAGGTGAGCATGGCCCGCATGGTGGCCGACGGTTCGGCGGCGAGGATCTCCGCCTCGGGCAGCGCGGCGGCGACGACCTCGGTCACGCGTCCGGTGCCCGCGCCGATCTCCAGGACCGGGCCGTGCGTGACGTCCAGGCCCGTCAGGACGCGGGTCAGCGGGGGGCCGCTGCTGGCGGTGTGCCGGGTGGCGACCAGTTCGTAGAATTCGGCAGAGGCCGAGTAGTAGTCGATCACGGCAGTCTCCTCACGGGGTGCTCGGCCAGGTGCGCCGGGCGTCCGTGGTCAGCGAGGGGTCCATCCTGCGCAGCACGGTGGTGACCACCTCGCGGCGTCGCGGGGTGAGGTAGAAGTGGTCGCCGGGGAAGACCCGGACCTCGGTGCGGGCGTTGGTGAGGTCCGCCCAGCCGCCGGCCCCCGCCCGGCTGCGCCGCTCGCCGAGTTCCGGGTCCGCGTCGCCGGTCAGCACGTGGATCGGGCAGGACAGCGGCGGCCGCGCCCCGGGCCGGTGGGTCTCGATGATCCGGTAGTCGTGGCGGACGGCGGTGAGGACGAGGGAGCGCAGCTCCGGGTCGTCGAGGACCTCACGGCTGGTGCCGCCGAGCCGGGCCAGTTCCGCGCACAGCACGTCGTCGTCCTGGCGGTGCAGTTGCCCGGTCACCGCCGTGCCGGGGGCGGCCCGGCCGGAGGCGAAGAGCCGGCGCGGGCCGGGGGCTTGGCGGCGGTCCAGTTCGTGGGCCAGTTCCCAGGCCACGGCGGAGCCCATGCTGTGTCCGAAGAGGGCGTAGGGCCGGTCGAGCAGCGGCAGTACGGCGTCCGCCACCGCGGTCACCAGCTCGCCCATGCCGGCGCTCTCCGGGTCGTCGAAGCGGTCCTCGCGGCCCGGGTACTGGACGGCGACGAGTTCGACCTCCGGGGGCATCAGTGCCGCCCAGGGCCGGTAGAAGCCCGCGCTGCCGCCGGCGTGCGGCAGGCAGATCAGCGTGAGCCGGGAGGCGGAACCCTCGTTCCACCGTCTGATCCACGGGCTGTCGGCACGCCCGGCGCGGGCGGCGGAGTTCGACGGGGAGGCGGCGGTCACCAGGTCACCATCAGTTCTTCGAGGCCGAAGGTGGCCGAGTCGTGCTTGACGACGACCCGGTCCCGCTCCCCCGCGAGGCGCAGTGTGGGGACGCGGCGGACGAGTGTCTCCAGGGCGACCTCCAGCTCCAGCCGCGCCAGGTGCTGGCCGACGCACTGGTGCACTCCGTAGCCGAAGGCCACGTGGTGGTTGTCCGTGCGGCGGAAGTCGACCCGCTCGGGGTCGTCGAACTGCTCGGGGTCGTGGTTGGCGCCGGCGAGGAGCGCGATGACGCCGTCGTCGGCGGGGACGGTGCGGCCGGACAGCTCGATGTCGGCGGCGGCGACGCGCAGCGGAATGGAGTCGGCGACGGACAGGACGCGCAGGAGTTCGTCGACGGCCGCGGGCATCAAGGAGGGGTCCTTGCGCAGTTCCGCCCACAGCTCCGGCCGGTCCAGGAGGAGCAGGGTGCTCAGGGCGATCATGCTGGTGGTGGTCTCGCGGCCGGCGTTGACGGTGATGCCGAGGGTGGACAGCAGCTGCTCCGTCGTCACGTGCCCGGGGACGAGGTGGTCGGTGACGAGCTTCGAGATCAGGTCGTCGCGGGGTTCCTCCCGGCGCTCGGCGACCAGCCCGGCGAGCAGGCCGAACAGACCGCCGAGGGCCTCGGAGACCTGCTCGGCGGTGCTGTTGCGGGAGCCGGAGATCCTCGTGACGTCCCGGAAGAACTCCAGGTCGTGCCGCGGGATGCCGAGCAGTTCGCAGATCACCGACGTGGAGACGGCGTTGGCGTACCCGCTCACCAGGTCCACCGGACCGCCGGCGGCCAGCATGCCGTCCAGGATCTCGTCCACCCGTGCCTGTACGGCGGGCCGCATCGCGCGGACCCGGCGCACGGTGAACGCGGGCAGGAGCATGCGCCGGTAGCGGGTGTGCTCGGGGGCGTCGGTGCGGATGAAGGGTCGGAACCTGGCCCCGGCCTCCTGCTCGCCCTCTCCGAGGGCGGGGAAGCCCGGGTGGCGGATGTCGGCGCTGACGCGCGGGTCGGAGAGCAGTTCCCGTACGTCGTCGTAGCGGGTCACCACCCAGGCCTCCCGCCGGGTCGGCAGGGTGACGCGGGCGACCGGGTCGTCGGTGCGCAGCGCGGCGTACTCCGCGGGCGCGGCGAAGGGGCAGCCGCGCCGCATCGGGAAGTCGCGGGGCGGGGTGGCGCCGGGGGTGTGGGCGGCCGTCGGGGATTCGGGGGGTGTCATCGTGGTCCTCAGCCGTGGGTGGGGGTGGAAACAGGGACAGGGGTGTTCGGGGTGTCCGGTGCCCGGGTGAGTACGGCCAGCGGGGGTGCTCCGGGGCGGGTGGGCAGGGCGCGGGCGGTCATCCCGGACTCGGCCGCCACGTCCTTCAGCCCGAAGGGCGCCCACCGGTAGGAGTCGTGCACCTCGCGCGCCGCCTCGGTGGCGTCGTCGCGGTAGACGCGCCAGGTGGAGTGCAGGCGCATCACGCCGTCCTCGGTCTCGTCCGGCGCTCCGCCGAACGACCACTCGTAGCGGTGCCGCCCGGCGGTCGCGGTGGCGAGCCTGGTCTCGGGGAGGGTCAACGGCTCCTCGAACTGCATGAGTTCGACGACCACCAGTCCGCCGGGTGCCAGCCGCCGGTTCAGCCGTCGCCAGAGCCTGGCCCGTCCGGCGGCGTCGAGGTGGCCGAGGACACCGCACAGCAGGACGGCGCTCACCCGGTCCGGGAGCTCCAGGTCGGGAGCGGCGTCCGCGGTGACGGTGACGCGGGCGCGCAGGTCCGGGTCGCTGAAGACCCGGCTGGTGAGCACCGCGCGCATGCCGACCGCCGGTTCGCAGGCGAGGATCTCGGCGTCCGGCCGGGCCCGGGCGACGGCCTCGGTCACCAGGCCGGTACCGGCGCCGATGTCGACCACCGGGCCGCCGCTCAGGTCGGCGTCGGCCAGGAGCTCGGCGACGGCGGGTGCGCTCGCGGTCGCGGTGTGCCCGGCGGCGACGAGGTCGAAGAACTCGGCCGACGGGGTGTAGGGCGAGGCACTCGAAGGGACCTGGGCGCGGTGTGGGCCGGCCCCGTCTTCCGGGTCGATGCGGTGCACGTCGGTACGAGCCGGGTCGGTACGAGCCGGGTCCGGGGCGGGGAAGACGTCGCTGACCGCGAGGGGCCGCGGGGTGGCCGGACGGACGATGTCGGGCGGCCCGAGCCGTGCGGCGAGGTCGGTCCAGATGCGGCACACGGCCAGGTCGTACTGCCCCGTGCGCAGGGCGTCGCCGCCCTGCTCGACGGCCGCGCGGAGCCCGTCGAGAGCATGGCCGACCGCTTCCGGCCACAGGTCGGAGAAGACGGTGCGGAAGGTGCCCGTGGTCCCCACGACGGCCGTGGTGCCCAGGCCCAGGCGGCCGGTGCCGGGTCCGTCGAGGACGAAGCGCCGGTCGGCGTCACGTCCGACGTGCAGCCTCGGACTCCACAGCACGGGGCCGTGGGTGTCGGCCAGGGTGAGGACTCCGCCTTCCGTTCCGATCGAGATCCGGTGCCAGTGCAGGGCGTGGTTGTCCCGGTCGGACGGGTCGAGTTGGTGGTGCACGCGCAGGGTGAGGGGTACACCCGCCAGCATGCCGTGCAGGGAGCGGAACGGCTGCGGGCCGATGTCGGCGGGCAGTGGCGCCGGGTCCGCGAAGCGCCAGGGCCGCAGGGTGCCCATCGCCCGTCCGAGGATGTCGATCAGGGGGTGCATCAGGTGGACCGGGGTGGCGGCGTCCACGAAGAGCGGTCGCTGTTGTGCGACGAGCCGGCGGGCGGCCTCGACGAAGTCGCGGACCGGGGCGACGTGCGGGTAGTGGGTGTTGAGGCGGTACTGCACTCCCCGGCGGCGTGCGTGGGTGAGGTTGTCGGTCAACTCGGTGAGGTGGACGGGGTGTTCCTGGAGGACGTGGATGCCCCGGTCCATGAGCGCCCGGGCCAGCTCGGTGCCCTGCCCGCCCGAGATGGCGGAGCTCACCGCCACGCACGCGGCGTCGATGCCGGCCGGGAGGTCGTCGACGTCCGTGTAGTGGGGGACGCCGAGTCGCTCCGCGCAGGCCCGCGAGGCGGCCGAGCCCCGGCTCAGGATGCCGGCCGGCGCGTATCCGGGGCGCCGGTGGGCCGCCTCGGCGTAGAAGCGGCCGAAGTTGGTGCCGCAGACCAGCACCCCGAAGGGCGTCGAGGTGTTCACAGCACGCCCTCTTCCACCCGGTCGGCGCCGGCCGCCGCTCCGGTGAGCCGGAGGTCGGCGACGTTCCCCTCCCGCAGGTGCCGCACCACGGCGTCGGGGTCGAGTACGTCGCGGGCGAAGTGCACGCCCGCCGGTACCCCGGCCCGCAGCACCGCGTCCACCGCGAGCGCGCCCACCGCCGCGGTGAGCCGGTAGCTGCTGGCCGCGCGCAGGGTCAGCCCCGCGGTGGCCGGCCGCCCGGACGCGGTGCCGGACAGCTCGAAGTCCATGACGTACCAGGGCTTGCGTCCGGCCAGGTCCAGGTCGGCGGCGAGGATCAGCCGGCCGGCCGGCTCCGCCGGGTCGCCCCCGGCGGCGAGGCGGCCCGGCAGCTGGTTGAGCAGCGTGCGTACGGCGGGGCCGGGGTGGACGTTGTACCAGTCGAGCCGGTCGAGGCCGAGGACGGTGGCAAGGCGTTCGCTCTCCTGGCTGAGGTAGGGCTGAAGGGCCACCCGGCCGGGGAAGGACCGGTGTTCGGTGTCCTCGGCCGTGCGCAGGGCGCGCGGGACGCGCCGGCCGCCGCGGACGGCGGCGAGGGCCTCGCCGTAGGCCGCGCCGTCCGCGCCTCCGGAGGTGAGGGAGAGCATGAGGTCGTGCGCCACCGTCGGCGAGCAGGTCTCCAGACCGCCGCAGTACGCGGTGAGCGCGGACGCGCCGTCCAGGCCCTGCCCGGCCAGCCAGCGGGGCAGGAGGCTGGACAGGCCGGGCAGGGCTCCGGCGGACAGGACGACCGTGCGGCCGTCGCGGGCCGGATCACCGGCCTTCAGGAGGTCTTCGGCGGCCGGGTCGTCCCCGGCCACGTCGACGCAGTGCGCCGCGGCGGCGAGTGCGGCGGAGGCCACCGTGGCGCGCAGCCGGTAGGTGGGCCCGACGCAGTTGAGGACGATGTCGCAGCCCTCGGTGAAGGCACGCAGGCCGTCCGGTGCGTCGGCGTCCGCCCACACGGTCTCGTCGTGGCCCGCGGGTTCCTCCTCGGCGACCGCGCGCAGGGTGGCGACGGTCCGGCCGCCCAGGCGGAGCCCGGTGTGGCCGAGCGCGCGCAACTCGCGTACGGCGGCGCGGCCCACCGCCCCGGAGGCGCCCAGGACTCCGATCACGGGCTTGGTCATCGGGTGATCGCCCCCTGGGTCAGCTCGCCGAGGGTCTTGAGGATCCCGGGGGCGTGTTCGACGGACAGGCAGCTGTAGTGGTCTCCGCCGATGTCGACGATGTCCAGGTCCCCCAGGGCCAGTTCCTCCCAGTAGGCGGTGACGGCGTCCTTGCTGCCGGGGAAGGGGTAGGCGCCGTCGTGGCGCAGGAAGGTGATGTCACCCGCGTAGGGCTCCGCCCGGTAGCGGGTGATGGCGAAGACGCTCTGGCGGAAGGCGAGGAAGAGCCGTGTCATGTGGTCGGGTTCGTAGGTGCCGGCCGACGCGGGCACCGCCTCGCACATCCGGGCGATACGCGTGGCGCGTGGAACGTCGGCGAGTCGCCGGAAGCAGCTCGCGACGTCCTCGAACTCCTCGGCCGGTGCGGCGAGTCCGCCGTCCGGCAGGACGCCGGGACTGGCGGCCAGGACGGCGTCGGCCGCGGCGGCCACCCGGTACTGGTCGTCGGGGAACCCGAGGTCGGCCGGGTCGATGCCCATCATGACGGCGAAGGAGTACTCGGCGAGGAGTTCGTCGTCCAGGCGGAAGCGGGGGCTGTGGCTGCTGATGACGGTGAGGCTCTCCACCTCCGCGCCCGACTCGGCCAGGTTGCGGGCCACTTCGGTGGCGATCAGGCCGCCCAGGCAGTAGCCGACGACGTGGAAGCGGTGGCGGCCGTCCGCCGTCAGCGCCCGCGCGTAGTCGGCCGCCATCCGCTCGATGAGTCCGTCCGGCGGTGCGGCGAGGAATCCGCTCAGGTCCGGGACCTCCACCCCGACGACCTCGGCGAGGCCCGGCGAGCGGCGCCTGATCTCGGTGATCAGCGCCCGGTACGGCATGATCGTGGCGGTTCCGGCGTGCACCAGCACGGTCGTCGGCTCGTCCTCGGAGCGGGAGCCGTGCAGGTGGATCACCGGGTCCGTGCGTACGGCACCGGACGCGGGCGCGTCCTCGGGACCGGCCAGGCCGCGCAGGAACCCGGCGAGACCCGCGACCGTGGGGCGGCGCAGCAGGTGGCGCAGGACGACCTCCCACTCCAGGTCCGCCGTCTGCGGTACGCGTTCTCGCAGCCGGCCCACCATCCGGGCCACCAGGAGCGAGTCGCCGCCCAGGTCGAAGAAGTCGTCGTTGCGGGTGACGCGTTCGACCGCGAGGAGTTCCGTCCACAGGTCGGCCAGGCTGTTCTCCAGCTCGTCCTTCGGCTGCTCGTCCACGACGACCGGTGCGCTCTCCCGGGGCAGCCAGGACCGCAGGCGCGCGCGGTCGGTCTTGCCGTTCGCCGTGCGGGGCAGGGTGTCGACGACCTGCCACACCGCGGGGAGCATGTACTCCGGGAGCCGGGTGGCCGCTGTTCGGGCCAGTTCCCCCACCGGCACGTGGTGCCGGTCGTCCTTCATCGTGGCGATGAACACCTCCTGCCCGGTGCGGGCCAGGGCGTCCCCGGCGTCGGGCAGCGAGGTGACCCCGGACGCGTCGTGCCCGTCGAGGAGGGCCCGCCACTGGGTGTGGCTGAGCAAGGACTGCCCGGTGTGCTCGCGCACGTCGGTCCAGGTCCGGCCGGCGACCTCCAGGAACTCCATGGAGACCAGCAGCGGGAGGTTCTCGTCGCGGGTGTTCTCCACGAACACGAGCTGTCCGCCCGGTACGAGCAGTTCCCGCAGCCTGCCCACGGCGGCGTCCGCGTCGGCGGCGGCGTGCAGCGTGTTGGCGCAGACCACGACGTCGAAGGTGTTGGGCAGCAGGTGCTGGGCGCGCGGGTCCTCGTCGACGTCGAAGCGCTGGTAGTGGACCCAGGCGTGGTCCGCGAAGCGCTCGCGGGCCTCGTTCAGGAAGAACGCCGAGGGATCGGTGAACAGGTAGTCGACGCCGTACTCGGCGAGGACGGGCACCAGTTCGCCGGTGGTGCCGCCGACGCCGCCGCCGACCTCCAGCACGCGCAGCCGCTCCTCGCCGGTGTGGCCCGCGGCGATCTCGCGCAGCGCGGCGACCACGGCGCGGTTGAGGTGCCGGATGGCGAGGTTGTCCCGGTAGGCGGCGTCCGCGGCCTCCGTCGCCGCGCCCGGGAAGAGCAGGTCCCGGATGCCGACGTCGCCGCAGACCAGCTCGGGCAGCCGCTCGGCGCAGGTGCGCATGACGGTGAGCAGTTCGGTGCTCCACCCGATCTCGTGCTCCAGGTCGGCGGCCCGCCGCCACCGGCGCTCGGCCTCGGGCGCGGGGACGGGGCGCAGGCCGGTGTAGGTCGCGTCGGCGTCCCGGTGGGTGAGCCGGTCCCGGGCGGCGAGGGCGCGCAGCCAGCGGCGCACGATGTGCCGGTGGCGTGGTGTGGCGCGCAGTGCCGTGCCCACCTCCTCCGCCGTGCGTGCCGCGGCCGAGTCGAACACGCCGGAGGCGGCGAGGACCCGGGTCATCTCGGCGACGGCCACGTCGTCGAGGGCGGCGAGGAAGCCGGTGATCCGTGCGGCGTCGACGGCCGCGGCCGCTTCGCGTACCGCCTCGGCGGCTGCCGTGCGCGCCTGTTCGCGGCTCGCCACGGCGGGCCCGCCGTCCTTGCGTGCCGTCTCGACGAACGCGGCCAGGCGCCGCCCGCCCGCCGCCGAGTCGTCCACGACGACCGCGCCCGCCGCGACCGCGGGGTGGGCCTGTACGGCGGCCTCCACCTCGGCGAGCTCGACCCGGTAGCCGCGGATCTTGATCTGGGCGTCCTCCCGGCCCAGGAACTCGATGGTCCCGTCGGGCAGGTAGCGGCCGAGGTCGCCCGTGCGGTAGAGCCGCTGACCGGTGGCGGAGTCGGTGAGGAACCGCTGTGCCGTGCGCTCGCCGTCGCCGAGGTAGCCGAGGGCGACGCCCGCACCGCCGATGTACAGCTCGCCCGGGACCCATTCGGGCCGCGGCCGCAGGTGCCGGTCGAGCACGGCGAACGTCTGGTTGGTCAGGGGCGTGCCGTACGGGATGCTGGGGCGGGCGGTGTCGACCTCGCCGATCGGGTGGGCGATGGACCAGATGGAGCCCTCGGTGGCTCCGCCGAGGGAGACGATCTCCAGTCCGGGCAGGAGTGCACGGGCCTGGTCGGGCAGCGAGACCGGTATCCAGTCGCCCGATATGAGCGCGAGGCGCAGTGAGCCGTCGTCGGTGGGGGGCTCGGAGCGGAGCCAGTCGCACAGCATGTGGAGCTGGCCGGGCACGGAGTTCCACACCGTGACGCCGAAGTCGCGGACGAGTTCGGCCCAGTGGGAGGGGTCGCCGCGCCGGTCGGACCGGGGCAGGACGAGGGTGGCGCCCACGGCGAGCGGTCCGAACAGGTCGTAGACGGACAGGTCGAAGCCGAGTCCGGCGATGCCGAGGACGCGGTCGCGCTCGTCGACGGCGAAGCGGCGGTTGATGTCCTCGACGGTGTTGAGGGCGGCCCGGTGGCTGATCATCACGCCCTTGGGTGTGCCGGTGGAGCCCGAGGTGTAGATGACGTAGGCGAGGTCGTCCGGATCCCGGCGGTCGGCGGGCGGGCGGTCCGCGGTGGCCTCCCCGACGAGGTCCACGGCGACGGGCGACACCGTCGCCGGGAGGTCCTCGAGTTCGGCGAGCCAGGACTGGGTGAGGACGGTGCGGGCGCCCGCGTCCGCGAGGATCGTGTCCCGGCGGGCCGCCGGCTGGGCCGTGTCGACGGGCAGGTAGGCGCCGCCCGCCATGAGGATGCCGAAGACGGCGACGACCTGTTCCCAGCCCTTGTCCATCCAGATGGCCACCGGTTCCCCGGGGCGCAGTCCGCAGGCCGTCAGCTGCTGGGCGAGTCCCGTGGCGCGGGCGGCGAGCTGCCGGTAGGAGAGGGCCAGTTCGGGGGTGCGGACCGCGATCGCGTCCGGTGTGGTCCGTGCCCGGGCGAGTACGGGTTCGTGGAGCAGGGCGTCCGGGAGGGGGCCCTCGGTCGCGTTGACCGCGTCCCGGCGCGCCGCCTGCGCCGCGGGCAGCGGGATGCGGACGGGGGCGTCCCAGGCCTGCTCGCCTGCCTCGCCTTCGGCCGAGAGCGACCGCACGAGCGCCGTGTACGCCTCGAACATGGCGTCGGCGCTCCCGTGGGCGAGCGCGCCCTCGCGGATGTCCCAGGACAGGCTGAGGGTGTCGCCGCGGTGCATGACCTGGCAGTCGAGCCATACCTGCGGTGTCCGGGTCGCGGCGTACTCCACCTCGGGGGGCACGCCCTCGGACGTGGCGCCCGCGCCCAGGGCGCTGGTGAAGACGACCGGCATGAGGACCGGACCGCCGGCCCTGCGGGAGAGTTCGGCGAGCACCTCCGAGCCGGTGAACAGCGGGTGGGCCAGGTCTTCGAGGAGCTGTTCGCCGACGGCCCCGGTCCGTTCGGCGAAGGTGGCCGGGGTGTCGAGTTCGACGGCGAGGAGTTCGAGCGAGGTGAAGTCGCCGACGAGGCGGTCGATGTCCTCGTGCAGGGCGGGCCGGTCGACGGTGGGCACGTTGAGCGTGAACCGGCTGGAGCGCGACCAGGCGCCGACCGTCTCGGCGTACGCGGCGAGCAGGGCCGTCGACACGGTCAGCCCGCGCCGTGCGGCACGTTCGGTGAGCCGGTCCCGGTCGGCCGCGGGCAGCAGCACCTCCAATCGGCGGAACGCCACCGCGTCGCCGCCGGACGCCGGGCCGCGGCCCGCTTGACCCGGGTCGCCCACCGCGGCCTGCCAGGCTTCGGCGAGGGGCAGTTCGGGGGCGGGCGGCAGGGTGTCGAGCCGTTCGGTCCAGTAGGCGCGGTCGCGGGCGTGGCCGTCGGTGTCGGCAAGGGCGCGGCGGGCCAGGACGTAGTCGCGGAAGGTGATCCGCGGCGCGTCGGCGAGGGCGGTGCCGCCGTAGCTCCGCCGGAACTCGGCGAGCAGGATCCGCAGGCTGGCGTGGTCGACGACGAGCATGTCGAAGGAGAGGTGCAGTACGGCCCGCCGGCCGGTCCGGGTCACGTGCACGTCGAAGAGGGGCCACTGGTCGGTGGGCGCCTCGCGGGCGGACAGCCGCGCTCGGGTGTGCCGCATCCGTGCCTCGGCGGTGGCGTCGGGCAGCGCGGTCAGGTCGTCGGCCCCGACGGACAGCGCGGGCACCTCGGGCAGGACCCGCTGGTGGCCGTCCTGGTGGATGACGGCCCGGAGCATGTCGTGCCGCTGGACCAGTTGCCGCCACACGGAGGTGACGCGGTCGACGTCGAGGTCGGGGTATGCCAGCTCCACGTAGGCGTGGCAGCCGACGCCCCCGTAGGCGTAGGCGTCGGTGCGGCCGATGAGGTAGGCGGCCTGGATGTCGGTCAGGGGGAAGGGGTCGTGGCGGTGGCCGGGGTCGGCCCGCAGCGCCGGTTCCGCCGCCTCCAGGTGGCGCAGGACGGCTTCCTTGTGCGTGCGCAGTTCGGCTCGGTGCGTGTCGGTGAGCCGGCCCTGCGGGGCCCGGAACCGCAGTTGTCCGTCCTGGGCCCACAGCGTCACGCCTTCGTCCGCGTATCGGGCCAGCAGTTCAGCGATGTTCACAGCTCTCCGGTCTCGTAGGCGGTCCCGTGGGCCGCGAGCGTTCGGGTGATGTCCGCGGCGAGCGCGGCGATGGTCGGTGCGGCGAAGAAGCGGCGGGCGGGCACGGCGGCCCCGAAGCGGCGCTCGATCGCCGTGAGCAGGCGCAGCGCGGTGAGGCTGTCGCCGCCGGCGGTGAAGAAGTTGGCGTTGCGGTCCGGCGACCCGTGCGGCAGGCATGCGTGCCAGAGGGCGGCGAGGGCCGTCTCGTTCTCGCCCCGTGGCTGCTCGGCGACTGCGGAGACCGCCTCGGGTCCCGCGAGGCCGGTCAGGGCGGCGCGGTCGACCTTGCCGTTCGCGGTGAGGGGCAGGGCGGGCAGGAACAGGATGCGGGACGGGACGGCGTAGACCGGTACCCGCTCGGCCAGCAGGCCGAGGAGGTCCTCGGTGAGTTCGGGGTCCTCGACCGGCTCGGTGGCGGCGGCGGGCGGTGGCTCGTGCGGTACGGCGAACGCCACCAGGCGTCTGGCGGTGCGCTCCCCCACGGCCAGGGCGGCGGCGCGCGCGACGGCCGGGTGGGCCTCCAGCGCGGCCTCGACCTCGCCGGCCTCGATGCGGTGGCCGGCGATCTTCAGCTGGCCGTCGAGCCGGCCGAGGAACTCCAGCAGTCCGTCGTCCCGGAAGCGGCCCAGGTCGCCTGTCCGGTACCAGCGCCGTCCGTCCCGTTCGACGAACTTCTCGGCGGTGCGGGCCGGGTCGGCCAGGTAGCCGCGGGCCAGTCCCGCGCCGCCGATCCACAGTTCGCCGGGCGCCCAGTCGGGGCAGTTGCGGCCGTCCCGGTCGACGACCCGGTAGTGCTGGCCGGTCAGGGGGCGTCCGTAGGGGATGGACACCCACCGGGGGTCGGGTTCCGTGACGGTGAGGGTGTTGGACCAGATGGCGGCTTCCGTGGCTCCGCCCATGGCGACGAAGGCGCAGGGCCGCCCGGTTCGGGCTCGCAGCCGGGCGGGCAGGTCGAGACCGATCCAGTCGCCGGAGACCAGGGCGGTCCGCAGCCCCGCGATCCGGCGGTCCTCCCGCCCCGCCTGTCCGTCGGCGTCGAGCAGCAGGTCGAGCAGGGCGGGGACGGTGTTCCACACGGTCACGCCGTACCGGTGCAGCAGGTCCGGCCAGCGGGCCGGTTCACGGCGTTGGTCCTCGGTGGGCAGCAGGAGGGAGCCGCCCGCGGCGAGCAGGCCGAAGACGTCGTACACGGACAGGTCGAAGTCCAGTGCCGACAGGGCGAAGACGCGGTCGTCGCCCCGGATGCCGTGGCGGGCGTTGATGTCCGCGATGGTGTTCCAGGCGGCGGCGTGGGTGATCTCGACGCCCTTGGGCTCGCCGGTGGAGCCCGACGTGAAGATCACGTAGGCGAGCGCGTCGGGGGCCGTTCCGACCGGCGTGGACAGCGGCTCGCCGCCCTGCGTGCCGGCCGGGGACAGGGTGCGGGGGCCGGTGCCGTCCGTGGCGGGCCAGCCGCCCAGGACGACGTCGAAACCGGCCGTGGCACGCACCCGCTCCAGCCGTGCGGCGGGCTGTTCGAGGCTCAGGGGGACATAGGCGGCACCCGCCGCGAGGGTGCCGAGGACCGCCGCGACCTGTTCCGGGCCCTTGGGCAGGGTGACCGCGACCAGGTCGCCCGGCCGCACCCCCGCGTCGCCGAGCGCGGCGGCGGTGCGCAGCGCCCGTCCGGCGAGGGTTGCGTAGGTCACCTCCTCCCCCGCCGTCGTGACGAGGGCGGTGCGGTCGGGAGTGGCCGCCGCGTGGGCGAAGAACATCTGGTGCAGCGGGCGCGGCGTCACCGGCTCCAGGGCGGCCTCCCGTGCCGCGGCCTCCCGCCGTTCGTACTGGGAGGCGGGCACCGGGTCGGGGAGCGGAGCCTCCCAGTCACCGTCCACGAGGTGCCGCAGCAGCCGTTCGTACGCGGAGAACATGGCGTCCAGCACGCCCTCGGCGAACGGTTCCTCGACGGCGTCCCAGGTGACGACGAGGTTTCCGGACTCCTCGGTGACCTGGTTGTCCAGGCAGACCTGCGGGGACTGGGAGATGCCCCAGACCTTCGGGGGGAGTCCGGTGCCGGGTCCGGCCAGCGTCGCGTCCCCGACGCCGATGGCGCTGGTGAACACCACGGGTGCGGCGGCGTCCACCGTGCCCGTGCGCCGGCCGAACTCCCGCAGCAGCCAGTCGACGGGTACGTCGGCGTGGTCGAGGTCCTCGGCCTGGCGGCGTTGCAGCCCGGCGGCCGCCGCGGACCAGTGGGCGCCCTCGCGCCGGTAGCCGGCGAGGGACAGGGAGGTGAAGTCGCCCAGTACCCGGTGGATGTGGGGGTGGACGTCACGCCGGTTGAAGAGGGTGAGCGTGACGGTCACGGCGTCGGTCCCGCTCCAGGCCGCGAGGACCTCCGCGTACAGGGCGAGCAGGACGGTGGACGGGGTCAGGCCGTGCCGGGCGGCGTCCCGCTTGACGGCCGCCCAGTCCCCGGCGGGCAGGCTCAGCCGGCGCCGGGTGAAGACGGGTGTGTCGATCGTCGCCGGGTCCCGGTCGAAGGGCAGGGCGGGCGGCGGGGGCAGTTCCGGCAGGCGGGCCTGCCAGTGGGCGCGGGCCCGCGCGGTCGTCTCGGGGTCGGCCGGGAGGCGGGTCAGGTAGTCGCGGAACGACACGTCGACGGGGGGAAGTTGGTGTTCCGGGTCGGCGTAGAGCGCGTTCAGTTCGGCGTAGAGCGTGGTGATGGAGAGCGCGTCGAGCACGAGATAGTCCAGGCCGATGCCGATCCGGGTCCGTGTCCCGCCGCCCTTGTCGTCGGTGTCTTCGTCCGCGGGGCGGCGCACCGCCTCGATGGCGAACAGCGGCCAGCGGGCGGGGTCGCGGACCTGCTGGGACAGGCGGGCGCGCAGGCCGGCCAGGGCCTCGGCCGCGCCACCGGCTCGGGCGTCGTGCACGGGTATGCGCACCGGCGCCACGTCGGGCAGGACACGCTGCTGTCCGTCCTCGACGACCGCGCGGAGCATGCCGTGCCGTCGCACCAGGGTGTTCCAGGCGCGCTCCAGCCGGTCCAGGTCGACGTCGGTGCCGTCGAACTCCGTGTAGTGCCAGGTGCCTACGCCGCCGAGGGTGAATCGGGGGTCGCGGCCGGTGTGGTAGGCGGCCTGGACGTCGGTCAGCGGGAACGGCTGGTGCGCGTGGTCGGGATCGGGCACGAGGACGGGAGAGGTGCCCGCGGCGGGCTCCTCGTCGGTGGTCGTCGCGGGGTGCAGCGTCTCGCAGAAGTGCCGGAGTACGGGGCGGGCGAACAGGTCGGCCACGCGGGCGCCCGGGAAGCCCGCGGCACGCAACCGGCCGATCATGCGCGTCGCGACGAGTGAGTCGCCGCCCAGCAGGAAGAAGCCGCTCTCGCGTCCCACCTCGGCCACACCGAGCAGGTCGGCCCATTCGGCCGCGACGGCGGTCTCCACCGGGCCGGCCGGCGCCGACGTGACGGGTCCGGGCCGGCCGGCGGCCTCGGCCTCGGCCTCGGTCAGCGCCTGCCGGACGGCCGTCCGGTCGAGCTTGCCGTTGGCGGTCAGCGGCAGGTCGCGCAGGACGAGGACGCGCTCGGGGACCATGTGGGCGGGGAGGCGTTCCGCCGCGCGCTCGCGGATCTCGTCCGGGTCCGGTGCTCCGGCGGGGGCGGAGACGGCCGCGGCGAGGTGGCGTGCGGGGGTGTCGAGGGCGGTCGCGGCGAGGTGGCGTGCGGGGGTTTCGAGGACGGTCGCGACCGCGTGCAGGACGGCGGGGTCGCCCTCCAGCGCGGATTCGACCTCGCCCAGTTCGATGCGGTGGCCGCCGATCTTCACCTGGTGGTCGGCGCGGCCCAGGAACTCCAGCACGCCGTCGGGCCGGTAGCGGGCCAGGTCGCCGCTGCGGTACCAGCGTTCGCCGTCGTGGTCGACGAAGCGTTCCGCCGTGCGTTCGGGGTCCGCGCGGTAGCCGTTGGCCACGCCGGGGCCGCCGATCCACAGCTCGCCCGGGACGTGATCGGGGCAGTCGCGGCCGCGTCCGTCCACGACCCGGGCCCGCATGTTGCGCAGCGGAACGCCGTAGGGGACGGACTTCCAGGCGGGGTCGGTCTCCGCCACCTCGAACACCGTGGAGTGGACGGCGGCCTCGGTCATGCCGCCGAGCGCCACGAAGCGGCAGCCGGGGACGAGCGCGCGGAGTCTGCGGGGCTGGTCGAGCCCGATCCAGTCGCCGCCGAGCAGCACCATGCGCAGCGAGTCCCCGAGGCCTTCGTCCTCCCCCGCGGCCATCAGCAGGTCCAGCAGGGCGGGCACGCACTGGACCAGCGTCACCCCGTGCGTGCGCACCAGCCCCGCCCAGTGGTGGGCGTCGCGGCGGTGTTCCTGTCCTACGGCCACCACCTGACCGCCGAGGGAGAGCGGGGTGAAGACGTCCCAGGTGGCGAGGTCGAAGTCCAGCGCGGAGATGGCGAGCGTGCGGTCCGCCGGGCCGAGCCCGAACTGCGCCTCCATCGCCTCGACGGTGTTGACGACCGCCCGGTGCGACACCTCGACGGCCTTGGGCCGTCCCGTCGAGCCGGACGTGAACAGCACGTAGGCGGCCAGTCCGGGGTCCGTCCTGACCACCGGCGCGGGACGGAGCCCCGAGGCGTCCGCCACGAGCACCACCGGCGCCGGGGAGACGTCCTCGCACAGGTGGGCGTGGTCCCGGTCGGTGAGTACGGCGCAGGCGCCGGCCACCGCGTGGATGCGTTGCCGGCGCACGGCGGGCTGTTCCACGCCGACGGGGGCGTAGGCCGCGCCCGCGGCCAGCACGCCGAGGACCGCGGTGATCTGGTCCTCGCCCTTGGGCAGGGTGACGGCGACGGTGTCGCCCTCCCGCACGCCGTGGTCGTGCAGCAGTGTGGCGATCCGCCGTGCGGCGTGGGCGAGTTCGCCGTAGGTCAGGGTGTCGCCGGTCGTGCGGACCACCGCGGTGCGGCCCGGCTCGGTCTCGGCGAGCCGGAAGAAGCGGGTGTGCAGGGCGCGGTCCGCGACGGGCGTGGCGGGCAGGGCCGCCACCGCGCGCCGGGGCAGGACGTCGGGGGCGAGCAGGCCGTCCACGGGCCGGTCCCAGGTGCGGGGGTCGGTCACCAGGCGGGTGACGAGTCTGCGGTAGGCGTCGAACGCGGCGTCGGGCACGTCGGTCTCGAACACCCCGTCCCGCACGTCCCAGTTGAGAAGGAGACCGCCGTCGAGTTCGGTGACCTGGGCGTCCAGATACACCTGCGGGCCCTGCGAGATGATCCAGGAGGGGTGGCCGAAGGACTTCTGGACGTCCTGCTCGAAGATCTCCCCCAGTCCGATCGCGCTCGTGTACACGACGGGGGCCAGTACCGGGGATCCCTCGGCGCGGGCGAGGTCGCGCAGTACCTCGACACCGCCGTACGCGCCGTGGGAGATTCCCGCCTGCAGCCGCTCCTGGAGGCCGCGGGCCTGCCGGGAGAAGGGAAGGGGCGCGCTCAGGTCCGCGTCGAGCAGGACCGAGCTGCTGAAGTCGCCGACGAGTGCGGCGACTTCGGGTGCGAACATCTCCCGGTCGAACAGCGGCAGGTTGAGGAGGAAGCGCCGGCTGTCGCTCCAGGCGGCGATCACTTCGGCGAAGGCGGTGGCGAGGGCGGCGGCGGGGGTGACGGCGTGCCGACGGGCGGCGCCGAGGAGGGCGGCCTTGTCGGCGGGGCCGAGCCAGTGGTGCAGGCGGCGGGAGTGGGTCAGCGTGCCGTCGTCCGCGCTGACCGGGGTCAGGGGGTCGACGGTCGTCGGCAGGCGCGGAGCCCGCGGCAGGTCCGGCAGGCGCTCGCGCCACCAGGCGGCGTCCCGCTCACGCTCGGTCCGTCGCCGGGCGTCGTGCTCCGCGAGGTAGCGCCGGTAGTCGAGCCCCAGTTCGCGCGGCGGTTCGTCGGGACACTCGTAGAAGCGGCGCAGGTCGGACAGGAGGACCCGCAGGCTCAGCGCGTCACCCGCCATCATGTCCAGGTCGATCTGGAGGCGGGTCCTGCCGTCGGGGAGCAGGCACAGGGCCGTACGGAAGACGTCACCGGCGCCGATGTCCGGGCGGGAGTGGGTGTTGCGCTCGCGCAGCCGTTCCAGCTCGGACTCGGCCTCGACGGGGGCGAGTTCTCGCAGGTCGTGGACGGTGAGCGGTGCCCCGGCGGCACCGAAGCGCTGACGGCCGTCCTCGTCGAAGACGGCCCTGAGCATGCCGTGCCGCAGCACGAGCGACCGCACGGCGGTGTCCAGCCGGGCCGGGTCGACGCCGTGTCCGTCCAGTTCGACGTAGAAGTGCGCGGCCACGCCGCCGAGGGGCTGTCCGTCCTGGCGTCCGATCCAGTAGGCGTGCTGCATCGTGGCCAGCGGGAAGGAGTCGGTGTCCGGCTCCGCTCCGGTCACCGGCGCGAGCGGCCCGGGCGGGGCGGTGGCGGCCGTGTCGTCCTGCGCGGCGTGCGCGGCGTGCGCGAGCAGGGTCGTCCAGTCCCGCAGGGTCGGCCTGCTCGTGAGGTCCTGGAAGGTGACCGTGCTGCCCTCGCGCCGCCAGGTACCGACCAGGGACATCAAGGCCAGTGAGTCGAGGCCGAGTTCGAAGAGGTCACGGTCGTCGTCCAACTCCTCCGGTGCGATCTCCAGCGCGCCTGCCACGGCCTCCCGCACCGCGGCGGCGGCGTGGCGGTCGCGGCTGCCGACGTCTCCTTCCGCTGTCCGCGCCTGGACGACTGCTTCATCGCTCACTGGTGCTGCCTTCCGGTCGGACGATGCCTAGATAGAAATGATTATCATTTCTATAGTTCACATCGTAATCACACGACGGGGCTCGGCGCCAGAGCCGGAGGCCCGGCAAAGAATGGGAGGCGCAGCCCGTGAGCGAGACTCAACGGACCTGGTCCGAAGCCGAATCGGCGCACTACCGGGCCGCCGGGCACTGGCAGGGGGTGACCTTCGCCGCCCGGCTGCGGGAGAGTGCGGCGGTCCATGGAGGGCGTGTCGCCCTGGTCGACGGCGACCGGCGATGGACCTACGCGGAGCTGGACGCCGAGGCGGACCGTGTCGCCCGCGGGCTGAGGGGACTGGGGATCGGGCGGGGTGACCGGGTGGTGGTCCAGCTCCCCAATCGCGCGGAGTTCGTGCTGGTGTGGTTCGGGCTGCAGCGCGTCGGTGCCGTTCCGGTGCACGCCATGCCGGGCCACCGGCGCCTGGAGATCGGCCACCTGGTGCGCGTGGCGGGCGCCGTGGCCTGCGTGGTGCCGGACCGGCACGCCCGGTTCGACCACCGCGAACTGATGCGCGAGGTACGGGCGGAGCAGGGGCCGGGCGGCTCGCTGCGGCACGTCGTGGTGGTCGGCGATCCCGGGACCGACGAAGGCTTCGTCCCCTTCGAGGCGCTGCGGACGGGCACACCGTCCGCGTCGGTCCCCGGGTCCGGCCCCGCATCCGGCGAGGAGGCGTCGGACGCCGCCGATGTCGCCCTCCTGCTGCTGTCCGGCGGCACCACGGGGCTTCCCAAACTCATCCCGCGCACCCACGACGACTACGCCTACAACGCGCGTGCCTGCGCGGAGGTCTGCGCACTCGACGCACGCACCGTGTACCTCGCGGTGCTGCCCCTCGGGTTCAACTTCGCCTTCGCCTGCCCCGGTGTGCTGGGCACCCTCATGGCCGGGGGAACCGTCGTCGTCGCACCCGACCCCAGCCCGCAGACGGCGTTCGCGCTCATTGAGCGGGAGGGCGTGACCCTGACCTCGCTGACGCCCCCGCTCGTCCCCCACTGGACGGACGAGGCCGCGTCCGGCTCCTGGGACCTCGGCAGCCTCTCGGTGGTGCAGGTCGGCGGGGCGCGACTGCCCGAGGACCACGCCCGCAGGCTCGGACCGGCCCTCGGGGTGACCGTGCAACAGGTCTTCGGCATGGCGGAGGGCCTGATCAACCTCACCCGCCTCGACGACTGTGAGGACCTGGTCTGCGCCACCCAGGGCCGGCCGGTCTCGCCGGACGACGAGGTGCTCGTGGTGGACGCCGACGGCAGGCCCGTGCCGGACGGTGCGGCGGGTGAGCTGCTCACCCGTGGCCCGTACACGTTGCGTGGCTACTACCGCGCCGAGGAGCACAACCGCACCGCGTTCACGCCGGAGGGCTACTACCGCTCCGGGGACGTGGTGCGGCGCCTGCCGTCCGGTCACCTCGTGGTGGTGGGACGGCTCAAGGACCAGATCAACCGTGGCGGCGAGAAGGTCGCGGCGGTGGAGGTGGAGGAGCAGTTGCTGAAGCATCCCGCGATCACGGCGGCGGCGCTGGTCGGGGTGCCGGACGAGCGGTGGGGTGAGCGGTCGGTCGCCTTCGTCGTCTGCACGGGCGCGGCTCCCGGCGTCCGGGCGCTCGCCGCCCATCTGAAGGAGCGCGGGCTGGCCGGCTACAAGGCTCCGGACGACGTGGTGCGGGTTCCCCGGCTTCCGCTCACCGCCGTCGGGAAGGTCGACAAGGCGGCACTGGCACGGCAGTTGCCCCGGCCGTGAGACCCGGCGCGGAGGAGCGCCCGGTGACCGGGGCGCTCCTCCCGCCTGCCGTAAGACGTCCTTCACCGCCGCCGATCCGGTACGGCGAGGACAGCGCCGTCGGCATGGGTGAGCAGTGCCCTGGTGACGGGATGTCCGGGGGCGGTGAGCACCCGGACCGCGGGACCGGCCTCGGCCACCCGGCCCGCGTCCAGGACGACGACCCGCTCCGCGTGATGGGCGGCGGCCGTAAGGTCGTGCGTCACCATCACTACCGTCACTCCCAGCGTCCGGCGCAGCGAGTCCAGCACGGCCAGGATCCCGCTCGCCGTCTCCCGGTCCAACGCGGAGGTGATCTCGTCACAGACCAGGACACGTGGCTGCGCGGCCAACGTCCGGGCCAGTGCGACGCGTTGGCGCTGTCCTCCCGACAGCTCCCCCGGCCGGCGGGCCAGTACGTCGGCGTCCAGCGAGACCAGGCCGAGCAGCCGTGCGGCTTCGCGGGCGGCGTCGGCGGCGGAATGGCGCCGCCCGAGGGGCCGCATGAGCGCGGCGCGCACGGACTCCCGTGGGTTGAGGGCGCCGCGCGCATCCTGCGCGACGAGCTGTACCGGGGCGCCGTGCCCTCCCTCCGCACCGTCCTCCCGCCACTCGACGCTCCCCCGCACGGGCCGGTGCAGCCCCGCGAGGCACCGGGCGAGGGTGGTCTTGCCGGAACCCGAGGGACCCACGACGGCGGTGCAGGAACCTGCCGGGACGGTGAGGGAGATGCCGCGCAGCACTGACACACGCCCGTGGGCCGCGTCCAGCCCGCGCACGGACAGCGCGCCGCCGGAGCCGGTACGCGGCGCTACGCCGGAGCCGGTACGCGACGCGCCTCGGGAGCCGGTACGCGGCACGCCGCCCGGGCCGGGGCCGCCGGCGGTCGGGAAGCCTGCGGACGACCGCGGTGCGGGCACCGGCGCGTCGGTCTTCCCGGCACCGGCGATCCGGCCTCCGTCCAGGCGGACGACTTCATGCGCCACGGACGCGATCCACACCGGGTCGTGGCTGACCAGCAACGCGGCACGGTCCCCGTCGGACAGGACCTCGGCCAGCAGGCCGCGCATCCGGTCCGCCAGGACCGTGTCCAGACCGCTGGTGGGCTCGTCGAGGACCAGCAGGGCGGGCCTGCCCGCCAGGGCGAGGGCGAGGGCGACCCGTTGCGCCTGCCCTCCCGACACCTGACGCGGCAGCCGCCGCCGGAACGCCCGGTCGGCCGGCAGCCGCACGGACAGCAGCAGTTCCTCGACCTGCGCACGGACCTCGTGCGCACGCCTGGCGGGCGAGCGCAGTCGGACCGCTTCGCCGATCTGCGTGCCGATCCGGAGCGCGGGGTTGAGCGCGGAGGCGGGGTCCTGCCCCAGGAACGACACCACGCGGCCCCGCAGCCGGCGGGCGTCCGCGCGGTCGAACGGGTCGAGGCCGGCCACGCGGACGGTTCCGGAGCGCACCTCCAGGCCGGGGCGGACATGCCCGAGCAGGCTGTACGCCAGGCTGCTCTTGCCCGATCCGGACCTGCCGACCACCCCCAGCACCTGTCCGCGCGGCACCGTGAGGCGGGCGTCGTGCAGGACGGGCGGGCCGCCCTGCACCGGTCCGAGGGTCAGCCCTCTGATCTCGGCCGCCGGGTCCGCCCCCGACGGGCGGGCGGTCGCGTCCCCGGTCATGCGGCTCCCTTCCCCACCGTGTCCGCCAGTCGTCCGGCCAGCAGACCTACGCAGACGGACAGCAGTACGAGCAGCAGGGCGGGCGCGAGGAAGGGCGCGGCGGCCAGTGTGGCCCCCGGGGCGTTCTCGCTCACCATGCGTCCCCAGTCGGACTCTGCTCCTCCCCGTCCCAGACCGAGAAAGCCCGCGGTGGCGGTGAGGTGCAGGGAGGCGACCAGGCGCAGCGCGGTGTCCATGAGGGCCGGTCCGGCGATGTTGGGCAGCACGTCGTGGCGCAGCACGGCCCTACGGGTGTCGCCCCGGGCCAGGGCGGCCTCGACGTACCCGCTGTGCAGCACCGTGTCCGCCGCGGCTCGCAGCACCCGGGTGGAGAAGGGGGCGGTGGCCAGGGCGACGGCTGTCACGAGGGCGGCGTCGCTGCCGGGGAAACCGGCGGCCAGCACGAGGACGACCAGGAGGGCGGGGAGCACGGCGAGAGCGTCCACACAGCGGACCGTCAGGTCGCCCAGCCGAGGGGAGACCATGGCCGCCAGGACGCCGGCGGTCATGCCGACGGCGCCGGCCGCCGCCGTTCCCGTCAGCGCGGTGAGGACGATGGCGCGGCCGCCGCCGAGCACCCGGCTCGCCACGTCCCTGCCCAGCACGTCGGTGCCGAGCAGGAACCGCCCGTCCGGCTGCTGGAAGGGCGCGGCGAGCTGCGCGGTGGGGCTGTGCGGCGCGACCAGCGGCCCCAGGAGGGCGAGGAGGAGTACGAGCAGCGTGAGCGCCCCGGTGAGCAGCGGCGGTCGCCGGCGTCCGGCGGTGCGGGCCGGGCGTGCCCGCCTCCGCGGTGGTGTCAGTACCGTCGTCATCGGCCGTGCCCCTCCCGCGCCCCCAGCAGGCGCGCGCAGACGTCGCCCAGGAGCAACACCGCGAGCATGACCGCGACCAGGGCGGTGGCGATGCCCTGCACCATCGGCACGTCCCGGGCCGCGACGGCCAGTTGCAGCTCCCGGCCGATGCCCGGGTAGTCGAAGACGTTCTCCACCACCACCGCGGAGCCGACCAGGGCCCCCGTGGTGAGGGTGAGCGCCTGCACGGCCGGTCCTGCCGCGTTGGGCAGGATGTGGCGTACCGCGAGCCGCACGCCGCGCACGCCGTTGAGCCGTGCGGCTTCGCAGTACGGCGTGGCCGCGATGTCCGCGACGGAGGCCCGCAGCAGCCTGGTGGCCACCGCCAGGCCGACCGCGCCGAGCGTCAGTACGGGCAGCACCAGCGCGTCCGGGACGTCGAGCGGGGTGCCTCCCAGGGGGATGACGGAGACCCGCGGCAGCACCTCCAGCCACACCGCCAGTACCGCGACGAGCAGTGCGGCGACGACGAACTCCGGTACGGCGGCCAGGATCTGGGCGGACGTCGAGACGACCCGGTCGGCGACGCCGCCGCGCAGCCCCGTCCACAGGCCGAGCAGGGTGGCGAGCGGCGCGGTGAGCGCGAGTGTCAGTCCGGCGAGGAGCAGGCTGTTGGGCAGGCGGGTGGCGAGAACGTCGGCGACCGGCCGCTCCCCCACGAAGCCGCGGCCCAGATCCCCCCGGAGCGCGCCCGCCGCCCAGTCGGCGTACCGCTGGACGGCGGGCCGGTCCAGCCCGAGTTCGGCCCGGACCTCGGCGCGTTGCGCCTCGGAGGCGTCCACGCCGGCGACCGCGCTGACGGCGTCTCCGGGGAGGACCGCCGTGGCCGCGAAGACCGCGGCCGACAGCAGGACGAGCAGGACGGCGGCCCCCGCGAGGCGGCGGGCCGCGAAGGCGAGCAGGTTCACGCCAGCGACGCCCGGGAGAAGCCGGGGAACTGTTCGAATAGGTCGTCGGAAATCCCGTCGACCCCCTTGGCCTGGGCGTTCAGGTTCGGCTTGAAGACCGGCACCACCTGGTTGCCCTCGTCCCAACGCGTGCGCTGGGCCCGCGTGCCCAGTTCCCTCGCCCGCTCCGGGTCGCGCTCGGCGCGCGCCTCGGCCACCAGGGCGTCGGTCTCGGACCTCTTCCAGCCGAACGCGGACGGCGATCCGCCCGCCGTGTTCATCTGGTAGGTCGACAGCGCGGGAACGGGCATCTGGTACGAGCCGGCCAGCGGCAGTGCCGCGTACCCGGGGAAGTCGGCGTAGAGCTGGCCCGGGGGCAGCTCACGGACGGACGCCCGCACGCCGATCTTCTTCAGGTCCTCGACGAAGAGGGTGGCCGTCTCCACCATGCCCGGCGTCTCGGGGCCGGTGGTCAGCCGGACCTTCATGCCGTCGGCACCGGCCTCCTCGAGGAGGGCGCGGGCGCGCCCGGGATCGTGGGCGCGCTGGGGGATGGTGTCGGCGTAGTCGGGGAAGCCGAGGGAGGGCAGGTCGTTGCCGATCTCGGCGTTGCCGTAGAACACGGTGTTCACCATGGCCTCGCGGTCGACCGCGAGTTTGAACGCCTCCCTGACCCGCGGGTCGTCGAAGGGCTCGGTGCTCATGTTCAGCTGGAAGGAGAGACCGACCAGGTAGGGGCTCTTCGTGGGCGCCAGTTCGACCTTCGCGTCGTCCGCGAGGGTGCGCGCGGTGACGGGTGAGAGGTCGTGGGCGAAGTCGACCGCGCCGCCGGTGAGCGCCCCCGCCCTGGCCGTCGAGTCCGCGATGGACCGCAGCTCCAGGCCGTCGAGGTGAGGCACGTGGCCGTAGTGGTCGTCGTAGCGCTCGAACGCCGAGCCCTGGCCGGCCGTGAATCCGGTCAGCCGGAAGGGGCCGCAGCTGGGCATGCCCTCGCGGAAGTCCTTGGTGCCGTCCTTGACGACGAGGAAGTTTCCCTGGCAGAGGATCAGGCGGCCGTCGGCGATGGGCCGCAGGGTGGGCAGTACGACCTTCAGGTCGCCGTCGGCCTTGGCGTGCGCGAGGTCGAAGTTGGCGGCGGCCAGCCGGTACACGGGCAGTTTACTCCGGGCCGCGAGCGTGCTGAGCGAGTGCAGGATGTCGGCGGAGGTCAGCCGGGAGCCGTCGGTGAAGCGGACGCCGGACCGCACGTGCAGCGTGTAGGCCGACAGGTCGTCGGCGATGTCGATTCCCGCGAGCACGCCGTAACGCACCCCGTCGGGACCGCCGGGATCGAGGTTGCCCAGCGTGCCGTGCCAGGCCCGGGCCCGTACGAGGTCCAGTGCGGAGGGGCCGTTGAAGAAGTCGAGGGTCTCGGATGCGCCGCCGCCGACGAAGGCGGCGCGGAGCGTGCCGCCGGAGCGGGGCGAGGACCCCGGTCCGGGCTTTCCGGCGGACCCGGGCTCGTCGGTGGAGCACGCCGCCAGCAGGCCGGGCCCCACCGCGAGGGCCGCGGCGCCCGCCGCGCCGCGGCGTAGGAAGGCACGGCGGTCGATCTGTCTGGACATGCTTCTCCTTGACGTTCTGCTGAGCTGAACCGGGCGCCGCGAGACCCCTGCGGCGCGTGAAGTGAGGCGGTAGGACGAGGCGGTAGGACGGGCGGGGGGGCCGGAAGACGGGCGGCCCGCGCGGGCTACCGAAGAGTGAGCGCTCCGGACGGGCAGGACCGCACGGCCACGCGCACGGCGTCCGACTCGGCCGCGGAGGGCCTCTCGGCGAGGACGCGCACGAGCCCGTCCTCCTCGTCCTGGTCGAAGACCCCCGGCGCGGCGAGGACGCACTGCCCCGCCCCGACACACCGATCCCGCTCGGCGCCGACTCTCCAGGCGCCGAACGCCTGGCCTGCCAAGGTCATGAGGGCCCCTCCCCTGCGGCCGCGGGCGCGGCCGACACGCGATGGTCAGACGTTAATCGAAAACGACATTCATCTTCAACCATTGCTGCGCACTACTGCTCTCCCCGCCCGGGGGACGACGGCTTCGGGAGGGTTCCGGCGGCGTGCCCGCGGGCTCCGTGGCCGCGACCGCGTGGGGGCCGTGGCGGCATCCACCTCCGGCGCCATGTGACGCACGATCACGTCCGCCAGGCGCTCGCGGCGCTCCGCCGGCCATCCGGCGCCCGCCGCGAAGACGCGGGCGACGTGGCCGCCGGCCTCCTCGAACGCCACGGTGTGGCTGTCGAACGCCGGGACCAGCCCGATGTCGTGGTGGAGCGCGGCGACCTAGAGGAGTTCCGGGTCGAAGGAGAGGCCGTCCGCCGTGCCGCGGGCGGCGGCCCACGCGTGGGCGCGCAGCGAGTGGTTGAGCGGCGCGGGCGGAAGGTAGGCGGTCGCGACGTCCAGGGCGGCGGCCGATGCCGGGCACGGGCAGGGCGTCGAGCGACATACGGGTCACCGGCGGCCCGCCGCCTCGTCAGGTCACCCGGTCACGACCCGGATGATCGTCCTGCCGTGCCTGCCCCGGCCGGTCGCGAAGGCGGCGGGTGCCTCGGCGAGCGGGCGCACCTCTGCGACGGACACCCGGAGCCGCCCGTCCCTCACCCGCTGCGCGAGGTCGGCGAGCCTGACCCGGTCGGATTCGACGACGAAGAAGACCGCCCGCCCGTTCTCCGGCCTGACGACGGGAGGCGCGGCGATGGTGACGAGGGTTCCGCCGGGACGTACCAGGGCGGCCGAGCGGTCCAGGATCTCGCCGCCGATGACGTCGAACACGACGTCGGCCTCTCCCGCGTCCTCCAGCCGGTCCGACTGGAGGTCCAGGAATACCTCGGCGCCCAGGCCGAGAGCGGTGTCCCGGTCGGCGGCGCGACCGGTGGCGATCACCCGGGCACCGGCCTCGCGGGCGAGTTGGACCGCGATCGAACCGACGCTGCCGGCAGCGCCGTGGACCACGACCGTCTGCCCCGTCGCGAGCCGTCCGTGGTCGAACAGACCTTGCCACGCGGTCAGCCCCGAGACGGGCAGCGCGGCGGCCACGGTGTGGTCGACGTCGGCGGGAAGTGGGGCCAGGTTGCGTGCCTCCACCGCGGTGTACTCGGCCAGCGAACCGTTGCGCGTCCAGTCGGCCAGGCCGAACACCCGCTGGCCGACGGTGAGGCCGGTGGTGCCGTACCCCAGTTCCTCGACCACGCCCGACAGCTCGTGCCCGGGCACACTCGGTGTGCGGTCGCGTCCGGCACGGTCGGTCCAGGTACCCGGCCAGGTGAGTTCCCCGCGGGTGAAACCGGCGGCATGCACACGCACGACGACGTCGTTCTCGGCAGCGTGCGGGGAGGGCATTTCCGTCAGGGCGAGCCCTTCGGCGCCCGCGTCACGGTCATGGACGGAGACGGCTTGCACAGCGGATCCTCGGGTCGAGCGGCGGTCATCACGCACACGGTGCCCACGCACGGCCGCGGGGGCACGCGATGCGCCCTGCCCTCGACCGTATGCTCCTGCCACTGGGCCCAGGTGGGCCACTTCGCCCCCAGGGGACTGAGCCAGTCACCGGATGGCCGCCACCCCGCACACATGAGACTCTGGACCGCATGGCGGACGACTTTTCCGTGGGAGACCACGTGCGCTGGAACTCCGAGGCCGGGTACGTCGAGGGCGTCGTCATCAAGAAGCACACCCGCGACGTGCGGTTCAAGGGCCGTACGCGGCACTGCTCGGCGGACGATCCGCAGTACGAAATCAGGAGCGACAAGACCGACCATGTCGCCATGCACAAGGGTGGAGCGCTGAAGAAGGCGTAGGGGCCGAGGTGAGCCGGGTCCACACGATCGGGCATTCGACGCGTGCCTTCGACGAGGTGCTGGACATGCTGCGCAGCCATGACATCACCTGCCTGGTCGATGTGCGCTCGTACCCGTCGTCGAGAAAACATCCCCAGTGGAATCAGTCCGCTGTCGTGGAGAATCTGCCGCCCGACATCGAGTACCGCTGGATCCCTCGGCTCGGCGGTCGGCGGCACACCCCCAAGGGGGTCCCCAGCGAGAATGGTGCGTGGCGGGTAAAAGCGTTCCGCGATTACGCCGACTACATGGCGGGGGACGAATTCGCGGAGGGCCTGGACGAGCTGATCGGGCTGGCGCGGCACGAGCGGCCCGCGATCATGTGCAGCGAGGCGGTGCCGTGGCGCTGCCACCGCCGGCTGATCACTGACGCGCTGCTGGTCGCCGGGGTGGGGGTCGTGCACATCATGTCGCGGACGGCCACGAAGCCGGCGGTCCTGAACGAGCACGCACGGGTCCGCGACGGCCACCTCACCTACCCACCGCCCGCCGCGGAGGTGCCGTGACCTTCGTCGACGAGGTCCGGGACGCGGTGTGCTCGATCCCCGCGGGTGCCGTGGCCTCCTACGGTGACGTCGGTCAACGGACCGGTGTCGGTGCACGGCAGGTGGGTCGGGCCATGAGTCTGCTGGACGAGGACGTGCCGTGGTGGCGTGTCGTGTACGCGGACGGGACGCCGCCCTCCTGCCACGGCGGGCGGGCGCCGGTCCTTCTGCGGGACGAGGGAACGCCGATGCGCGGGGCACGCGTGGACATGGCCCGAGCCCGCCACCACTGGACGCCGTGACGTCCGAGCCCCCTGATCAGCTCCACGGCCAAGGCGTCCTTCGCCTCCCCTGCGGTTCGGGCAGGCCGAGGTGGGCGAGGGCCGACGAATGCGCCGAGGCGATGTGACCGCACCCGGGTGGCGGTTTCATCGGGTCGCGTCGGCGGGTGCGGCAGTTGTGATCGCCGTGCGGAAGGGGAACGCGACGAGCAGCGCGACGGCGACCAGGAGCCCGCTCGCCCACAGCGGGCCGAGGTTGCCGGTCGTGGTGCCGAGGGTGGTCGCGGCGAGGAACGGTCCGACCGCGGCGCCCACGTTGAGGGCGGCGGTCGCGTACGAACCGGCCATGGTGGGTGCTCCCGCCGCTTCGTAGAGGACCCGCGTGATCAGCGTGCTGCCCAGCGCGAACGACAGGGCGCCCTGGACGAACACCAGGATCAGCAGGGCGACCGGCCGGTCGGCCAGCATCGCCAGCGCGGGCCAGCCGACGAGCAGCAGGGGACCGGCGACGGCGAGGACCTGGGCGGGGCGTCGGTCGGACAGCCGTCCGGCGACGGTGACGCCGACGAAGGAACCGGCGCCGAAGAGCACCAGGGCGGCAGAGATCCACAGTTCGCCCAGCCCCGCGGTGTCGGTCACGACGGGGGCCAGGAAGGTGAAGCTCGCGAAGGTCGCCGCGTTCACCAGCGCGCCCAGCAGCATCGCCAGCAGCAACCGGGGGGTCTTGAGCAGGGCGAGCTCGACTCGCAGCGGCGGCCCACCGGTCGCCGCCGCCGTCGCACGTCCCGCGGGGATTCCCTTCAGCACGCCGAGCGCCGCGGGCAGGCAGCAGACGGCGACGGCCCAGAACGTGGCCCGCCAGCCGAGCCATGTGCCGAGGAGTGACCCGGCGGGCACGCCGACGACCGTGGCCACCGTCGTGCCGGACAGCAGCACGGCCAGCGCGCGTCCCTTCTTGTCGCCAGGGACCAGTGCGGCGGCGGTCGTCAGTGCGACCGCGAGGAATCCCGCGTTCGCGAGCGCGGCCACGACCCGGCAGGCCATCAGGACGGGGAAGCTCGTGGTGCCGGCTCCCACGGCGTGTGCCGCCGCGAAGGCGAGGATGAATCCGAGGAGGCTGGAACGCCTGGGCCAGGTGCGGGCCAGCGCCGCCACAAGGGGAGCGCCGACGATCATGCCGGTCGCGAAGGCCGAGGTGAGTGCGCCTGCGGTCCCGACGGTGATGCCGAGATCCGAGGCGATGTCCGGCACGAGGCCGGCGAGCATGAGCTCCGAGGTGCCCATGGCGCAAACGGCCACGGCGAGCAGGTACAGCGGAAGAGGCATCGAGTGGCTCCGAGGCGAGGAGAAGCACGAGAAGGGTCATCTCGTCACCACGGCCGGCCCCCGTGCGCGCTCGTCCGACCGGCGAAACCGGTACGACGACGCGGGGCTGCGAACTCAGTGATTCAGGGGGCTGACGGGGTGACCGAAAGCCCCCACCCTGTCCGACTCGGGACTCGACATGAGCCGCACGGTACCGGACCCCGGCCCGTCGGGGCACCTCGGTTCCTCCGGCGTCCTAGTAGCTGTCGTAGCGGGGCTCACCGCTCGGCCGGTAGACCCCGACGACGGTGCCGCCCTTCGTCGTCGAGACGCTGACCGGCTGCAGCGCGGTGGGAATCGCTCCGTCGGCGAACAGCCGTTTGCCGGTCCCGATGATCACCGGGTGGATGGTCAGCCGGTACTCGTCGACGAGGCCGTGCCGCATGAGGGTCTGGGCGAGGTCGCCGCTGCCGACGACGTTGATGTTCCCCCCGTCGGACGCCTTCAGCCCGCGTACGGCGTCGACGGTGTCGCCCTCCAGCAGTGTCGAGTTCTGCCAGTCGAGGGACGTCAGGGTCCGGGACGCCACGTACTTGTGCATGCTGTTCATCCGCTGGGTGAACGGGTTGTCGGGGTCGGCGGTCGGCCAGTACGACGCGAAGATGTCGTAGGTCTTGCGGCCGAGCAGCATGGCGTCGGAGTCCTCGTACCAACCGGCGATGGCCGTGCCGACCTCGTCGTCGTCCACCGGCTTCTGCCAGCCGCCGTGCTCGAAGCCGCTCTCGGCGTCCTCGTCCGGGCCGCCCGGCGCCTGCATGACGCCGTCCAGCGTCAGGAACGTGCAAACGATGATCTCGCGCATGGTGCGCTCCCTTCGTCGACGGGTAGACCGCACGACCGCCGCGGACTCATCGGCGGTTGTCGTCGAGCATCCGCTCCAGCCGGTCGAAACGTTCGTGCAGCGCCCGGGTCGCCTCGGTGTACGCCTCCTCGGCGGCCTGCTCGGTGTGGCGCACGAAGTGGCCCTGGCGCTCTTGTTCCCTGCCGACGAACCAGGTGGCCAGCGCGGCGGTCACCAGACCGAAGGAGGTGATCCCGGCGACCATCACCACCACAGCCACGAGCCGGCCCCACAGGGTCACGGGGTACAGGTCGCCGTAGCCGACGGTCGTCGCGGTCTCCACGGACCACCACAGCGCCCGCGGATACGTGATCAGCTGCGCCCCCGGTGCGCCGCGCTCGGCCAGGACGGCCAAGTACGAGCCCACGAGGAGGACGATCACCAGGAGGACCGTCGCGGCACCCGCGGCCCTCCAGTGCAGCGCACTGCCGTGGCGCCCGAGCAGCAGTTTGACCAATCTGGCCAGAAGACCGGACAGCATGGGTGGCATGCTCCGCCACCGGCCGGGACGACGATGCGGCAACGCGCCGGTGCCCGAGGTACTCCGCTACGCTCCGTGACCGATCTTCACTCCTTCGGCACTCCTACGCCGGAGCCGTCATCACCGACTCCGCCGCCGGCAACCCCGACGTCAAGTCCCTCGTCCACATCGCCGGGTTCGCGCCCGACAAGGCAGAGGCCGCGGTGTCGGTGTCATGTCGGCACCGCGTAGGAGCGATGTCGGGGGCTGTCGGTCGGATGTCGGGGGCTCGTCGGCGGCAGCTGGCACCTTCGAGATGCGGCCGGCCGGAGAAGAACCGGACGGCCCGATCCCGAAGGAGCCAGCATGCACACCCCTGTCACGATCATCGGCGCCGGGCTCGGCGGACTCACCCTGGCCCGCGTCCTGCACGTCCACGCGATACCGGTCACCGTCTACGAGGCCGACTCGTCCTCCACGGCGCGCGCCCAGGGCGGACTGCTGGACATCCACGACTACAACGGGCAGCTCGCGGTCGAGGCGGCCGGGCTGACCGACGAGTTCCAGGCCATCGTTCTGGAGGGCCGCCAGGCCATGCGGGTCCTCGACACGGACGGCACCGTCCAGCTCGACCAGCCCGACGACGGGACCGGTGGCCGCCCGGAGGTGCAGCGCGGCGACCTGCGGCAGATTCTGCTCGACTCGCTCCCGGCCGGCACCGTGCGGTGGGGTCACAAGGTCAGCGGTGCCCGTTCGCTCGGCGACGGCCGTCACGAGGTGACGTTCGCCGACGGTGGCACGGCCGTCACCCGTCTGCTGGTCGGGGCGGACGGCGCGTGGTCACGTGTCCGGCCGCTGCTGTCCTCCGCCACACCCGAGTACGTCGGCAAGTCGGTGGTCGAGACCTATCTGTTCGACGCCGGCACCCGCCATCCGGTGGCCGCCAAGACGGTCGGTGGCGGGATGCTGATCGCGCCCGCACCGGGCAAGGAGATCTTCGCCCATCGGGAGAAGGACGACACCCTGCACGCCTACGTGGGGCTGTCCCGGCCGCTGGACTGGTTCACCGGGATCGACTTCACCGATGGCGCCGCGGCAACCGCACGCATCGCCCGGGAGTTCGACGGCTGGGCGCCCGAGCTCACCGCGCTGATCACCGACAGCGATGTCGCACCGGCCCTGCGCGCCCTCCACGCCCTGCCGGCCGGACACCGGTGGGAGCGGGTGCCGGGGGTGACCCTGCTGGGCGATGCGGCCCACCTCACCGCTCCCAACGGGGAGGGCGCCAACCTGGCGATGCTCGACGGGGCGGAACTGGGTACGGCCCTCGCCGCGCACCCGGGCGACGTCGAGGCGGCGCTGGCCGAGTACGAGCGGGCCATGTTCCCCCGCAGCGCCGAGGCGGCGAGCGACGACATGGTCGGCATGGACTCCCCCGACAACACGGCCCAGGGCCTGATCGACCTGATCACCGAGAACGGCTTGTGAGCCGCCGGTAGGCCACTTGCCGCTGCGCAGCCGGCCCTACGCTCCGTCGGCGAGGGAGCCACGGGGGCGATCGCCGCCCGGATCGCGAAGGCGCGCGGCGCTCGCGTGCTCGGCATCGCGGGCGGCGAACTCCTGGAGGCGGTCCTGGACCGCCTCGCGCTGCACACCCGCATCGTGGTGTGCGGCGAAGTCGCCTCCGGCTACCGGGGCGAGTCACCCGCGACCGGCCCCGCAACTACCTCCAACTCGGCCTTCGCCGGGCCCGCATGGAGGGCTTCGTCTTCCTCGACCACGTCGACCGCTTCCCCGAGGCGTTCGGCGCGCTCGCCACCTGGTCCGCGCAGGGCGACATCGTGCGCGAGTGACCGGCGCCTCAAGGGTCGGGACGCGTTCGGTGCGTGGAGCCGACGGCCGCCGCGGATGGCGGCCGTCGGCGCCCCGGGCCGGGTCAGTTCGCGTTCACCAGGTCGTGTGCCGGTACGGTCACGGTCCGGGCGTCCGGCTTGCCGCCGAGCACGATCTTGCGCAGCGCGCTGTTGTTGTCGAGGTTGGTCTCCTTGAGCCGCTTCTCGGGGTTGGCCAGCACCTGGATGTAGTACGTGCCGTTGGGCACGTCCGTGATGTCGAAGGACTGGCCCGGCAGGTCCTGGGAGTAGGTGTCGCCGGAGCCGACGTCGAGCACCTCGCGGACGGAGATGGAGTTCTCCTCACCGCAGGCGGTGGAGAGATCGGTGTTGAACGGGTGCCAGTTGGCGTTCTTCACCGTGTAGTCGATCGCGTCGGTGTTGGCCAGGCAGAAGGCCTCCTTGCCGCTGCGCACGGCCTCCTTCTTGTCCGCCTTCAGCAGCCGGTAGCTGGCGAAGTCGGTGAAGTGCCAGTGCACGTGCCCCGGACGCGGGTCCCATTCCATGGTGCCGGTCGGGGCGTAGCCGACCTGCTTGCCCTTGGCGTCGTAGAAGTACTGGTAGGCGTCCATCTTGGCCTTGCCGGGCGACCGGAAGCCGTCCACCACCAGCTGGGCCGGGCCGGCGTTCCACACGTTGGCGCTGAAGGCCAGGTAGTCCTTGCCGGGGACGTCCTGCTCCCCGTCGCTGACGACGATGCCGTAGGCCGGCAGCGAGCGCAGATCGGGCTTGGGCACGTCCGGCACGGAGGCCTTGCCCGCGGGTCGCTCCGCCAGCGGCTGGAGTGCCGGGGCCTTGCGCGAGCCGTCGGTCTGGCCTCCCTTGTCGCCGACCGGCGCGGAGCGCGCGGCCTGCTGCTTCTTCAGCGCCCACGGCAGGGCGGGCGGCGCGGCCTTGAGGGGCCCGTGGCCCACGTTGTACGAGGCGCCCGCCCCGCTCGTGACCGGCGCGGCGGCCTGTGCGGGGGTCGGCGCGTGCCCCGGCCCGTGGCCCGCGTGTGCGGCCGGAGCCTGGGGGGCGGCCCCGTGACCGGCGTGTTCGCCCGCCGTCGCGGACCGGGACGCGGCCGACCCGGCGGCACCCTGGTCGTCCTCGTAACTCCGTTCCACGACGGTCACCTTGACGGCGGCCGGCTTGTTCGCGATGCCGAAGACGTCGCGGTACTTCTTGGCGACCCCGACCTTGGCGGTGTAGGTCCCGGCCGCCAGTGCGACCGGCTCGGTGTAGGAACCCGCGTAGGTGTTGGCCGCCCAGCCCTGCTCGACGCCCCACACCGAACCGAGGGTGAAGGGGTTGGTGGGGCAGCTCTCCGGATACTTGGAGGTGGCGGGTGCGTCGGGGCGTACCCGGCCGCTAGCGTTGTTCGGGCAGAAGTCCTCGGTCCGGTTCAGGACCTTCTTGCCCGCCTTGTCGGTGACCGTGATCTCCGCGAAGCCGGGCAGTCCGGAGAAGTCCTTCACCGTGCCCTTGGGGAGCGTCTTGGCCTTGGCCTTGCCGCCCTCGTACACGGTCTGGGTGATGGTCACCGGGTCCTTGTAGGACTTCCGGGTCACCTTCAGCTCCAGCGGCCTGCCCTCGGCGGTGAGGTAGGTGCCGAGGTCGAGGTAGACGCCCGGGTCCTCCTTCCAGGAGGTGAGCGTGAGTGAGTTGGTCGCGGCGATGAGGCTCAGCTTGGGCCCTGTCGCCGCTTTCGCCGGCTCCGCGGTGGCGGCCACGAGTCCGGCGGTCACGGCCATGGCGGCGACCGCCGTGGTGCCTGTGAGCAGTGGACGCCGCAGCCGGGTGGTGCGCGTTCTGGTCATCGATCCCTCGTCCTTCAGGTGCTGGGGGGGTGCGGTGGGAAGGAAGCAGGCGGGCACTTGCTGTGCCCGCGCTGTGAGAGGGAGCGCTCTGATGCCCGGTTGTCCAGAAGGTGGGAAAGGGCCGGAGCTTGGCCGGATCGCAGCGCTTTCGAAGCACCCTGATGGGGTGCACCCATGTCAGGTCAAGAATCGGGTGCCAGGGGTTGCCGCTCGCCGCGCCAGTGGCTGAGGGGCAGTTCCGCGAGGCCCCGCCACCCCGTCCGGGCGAGGGTGACCACGTGCAGGGTGCTGACCGCCGTGGTGATCGGCAGGGCGGCGGCGGTACGGCGGGCGATGCCTGCGGCGGCCTGCGGTGCCGCGTCCAGGGCCACGGTGACGTGCACCTGGGGGCGCGGGCCGAACCGGCCGCCGTAGGGCACCTGAGCCGGAAACGCCGTGCGGACCGCGTCGGCCACCTGGCTCAGTCCGGGCACCGGGACACCGACGAACCCGCCGGTTCGTTCGACCGTGGCCAACCTGACGGGGACCGGGCCGACCGGTAGGGCGGCCCGCAGCCGCCGCAGCTCCGGCTCCCCCACCTCGTCGGCGGGCAGCCAGGGATAGAGCAGGGTGGCGTGTGCGGGCAGGCCCGGCCGCACCGCCGACCCGTCCACCGCGGCGGCCGCCCCCAACAGCGGCTCGGCGTCCGGCAACAGCGCCAGCACCGCCGTCGTTCCCGTCCGGGCCACCCCGTTCCTCCCGTCCTCCCGCGCCTCGCCGTCCCCTGTGGCCGCGCCGTCGGTTACGGCACCGTGTAGCCGGCGGCGCGGAACAGTTCGTACCACTCGGGCCGGGTGAGCGGGAGCTCCGAGCCGAGCGCGGCCGCCGCGACCCGCTCCGGCGTGGTGGTGCCGAGCACGACCTGCATCCGCGCGGGGTGGCGGGTGATCCAGGCGACCGCGATCGCCTCGGCCGGCACTCCGTACTTCTCGCTCAGCCGGTCGATCACGGCGTTCAGTTCGGGGTAGCGGGGTGAGCCGAGGAAGGGGCCGTCGAAGAATCCGGCCTGGAAGGGCGACCAGGCCTGCACGGTGATGTCGTGCAGGCGGCAGTAGTCGACGATTCCGTCGTCGCGCACCACCGACTGGTCGAGACCCTGCATGTTCGCGGCGATGCCCTGGGCGATCATCGGCGCGTGTGTGACCGAGAGCTGGAGCTGGTTCGCGACGATCGGTTGCCGCACGTACTTGCGCAGCAGGTCGAGCTGGCGCGGCGTCTGGTTGGAGACGCCGAAGGCACGCACCTTGCCCGCCGCGGACAACTCGTCGAAGGCGCGGGCCACTTCCTCCGGTTCGACCAGCGCGTCGGGACGGTGCAGCAGCAGGATGTCGAGGTACTCCGTGCCCAGTGCCTCCAGCGAGCCGTTCACCGACTCCACGATGTGCTCGTGGGAGAAGTCGAAGTACGGACCGTCCTTGACGATGCCGGCCTTGGTCTGGATGACGAACTGCTCGCGCTCCGAGGGACTGAGTTTCAGCGCCTCGGCGAAACGGCGCTCGCAGCCGTGACTGCCCGTGCCGTACACGTCCGCGTGGTCGAGGAAGGTGATACCGGCGTCGCGTGCCGTGTGCACGAGCGTGCGCACTTCGTCGTCGTTCATGTCCTGGATGCGCATCAGGCCGAGGACGATGTTGGGCACGACCATGTCGGTGCCGGGCAGGGTGAAGGTCTTCATGCGGCTCTTTCGCTGTGGCTCGGGCGGATCGGGAGACGGATCGGGCGGAGAGGATCGGGAGGAGACGGATCAGGCCGACAGGAGCGCGACCTGGTCGCTGGTGAGTTCGAGGTCGGCCGCGGCGGCGGAGTCGCGGATGCTCATGGGGCGAGAGGCGCCGGGGATCGGGATCACCACCGGCGCGAGCGCGAGCTGCCAGGCGAGCGCGACCTGGTGGACGCTGGTGCCGGTCTCGTCGGCGACCTGCTGGAACACGCCGTGCCGCGCCGCCAGTTCCTTGGCGTTGGCGATACCGCCGAGCGGGCTCCACGGCAGGAACGCGATCCCGAGCCCGGCGCAGTGTTCGAGTTCGGACCGGCTGGAGCGGAAGGCGGGCGAGAACTGGTTCTGCACCGACACGAGCCGGCCGCCGAGGACTTCGCGGGCCTCGTCGATCTGCGCGATGCCGGCGTTCGAGATGCCGGCCATCAGGATGACGCCCTCGTCGAGCAGTTCACGCAGCGCACCGACCGAGTCGGCGTACGGGACGGCGGGGTCGGGGCGGTGGAACTGGTAGAGGCCGATCGCGTCGACGCCGAGCCGACGGGCGGACTCCTTGGCCGCACGCTTGAGGTACTCGGGGTCCCCGTTGCGGGTCCATGTGCCGTCACCGGGACGCAGGTGGCCGCCCTTGGTGGCGACGAGGACGTCGGCGGCGTCCGCACCGTACTCGCGCAGCGCGCGGGCGACGAGTTCCTCGTTGTGGCCCACCTCGTTCGCGTCGCGGTGGTAGGAGTCGGCCGTGTCGATGAGGGTGACTCCGGCGTCGAGCGCGGCGTGGACGGTGGCGATCGACCGCTCCGGGTCCGGGCGCCCTTCGATCGACATCGGCATCCCGCCGAGGCCGATCGCGGAGACGGACCGGTCGCCGATGGTGCGCTGCTGCATGGCTCTCCTCGTCCTGGACGCTCTCGTGAGCGCGGGTGCCGCGCGAGTCCCCCGCGCTCACTCTAGGAACCGCTGATCCAGAAATCCAACAGCTCTGGTTTCTTGGATTCAGCAGTACGGGATGTGGATGAGGGACGTCGCGCCCCCTCCTGCTCCCGGGCCGGAAACTCGGATGCGGGGCCGGCGCGGCCACCCCTAGGCTGCGGCCACGGGACGGGCGCACCACGTCATGGATCGAGGTTGCACGGCGTATGACCAGTCAGCTGTTCGCGATCTGCTTCAACACCTCCGTGCCCTCGGACCTGGCGCGATTCTGGTCCGGGGTCCTGGGCTGGGAGCTGTCCGGCGGCGCGGACGACGACCTCGCGGTCCTGCCCCCTGACGGCGCCGGGTACCGCATTCGGTTCCTGCCGAGCCCGGAACCGAAGACCGGACAGAACCGGGCGCACTTCGACCTCACGAGCGCGTCCCGCACGGACCAGCGGGCGACGGTGGCCAGGGCGCTGCGACTGGGCGGACAGCACATCGACGTGGGCCAGCTCCCGGAAGAGGGGCACGTGGTGCTCGCCGACCCGGACGGGAACGAGTTCTGCGTCATCGAGGCGGGCAACAACTTCCTCGCCGGCACCGGTGCCGTCGGAGCGCTGGCCTGCGACGGCACACAGGAGGTCGGCTACTTCTGGAGTGCGGCGCTGCGCTGGCCGCTGGTCTGGGACCAGGACCAGGAGACCGCCATCCAGTCCCCGGCCGGCGGCACGAAGATCACCTGGGGCGGTCCCCCGGTGGCGCCGAAGTCCGGCACCAACCGGCTCCACCTCGAGCTCGCGCTGCCCGCCGACGGCGACCTCGAGGCGGAGACCGCCCGCCTGCTCTCGCTCGGCGCGACCCGCTCCGCAGCCGCTGAGGGGGCCCGCGGCCGGGCGTTCCTGCTCGACCCGGACGGCAACGAGTTCACGGTGACACACGTCGGCTGACGGACCGTGTGTCCAGCACCCCACGGCGCGGGCGGCTTCGCGCGGTCGTCCGCCGTCTGCCCTTTGCGGTCGCCCGCCTACCGTGCCCGTGACCGCCGGTCGGCGGCCAGGATCGCCCAGACCTGCTTGTCGTAACGCACACCCTCGTACGGCCACGCCTCGCGTCGCACTCCTTCCAGTGTCATGCCGAGTCTCTCGGCCACCGCGGCGCTGCGGTCGTTGTCCGCCCGGCAGTGCCATTCGGCCCGGTGCAGGCCTCGGACCGTGAAGGCCCAGTCCAGCAGCAGGTCGCAGGCCCGCGTGATCAGTCCCCGGCCCTCGGCCGACGGCTCCAGCCAGCAGCCGACCTCGCAGTTGCCGAAGGCCGCGTCGAACTGGGTGAACATCACGCCGCCGACCAGTACTTCCTCGCTCCACAGGCCGTACAGACGGGCGCCGTCGGCGGCCTGGCGTGCGGCATACCGCTCGAGCGTGGCCCGCGCTCCGTCCGTGTCGCCGGTGACGAAGCCCGGCCCCACCCAGGGGCGGATGTGCTCACGAGCCCGGTCCAGATGCCCCGCGAACTCCTCGGCCTGCCACACCTCCAGCGGACCGAGTCGGGCAGCTTCACCGAGCGACACCGAGAACATGAGAGCCTCCCCGTTTGCACAACATCTGTTATGTCAATGTACCGTGGCGGCATGCCACGCACCAAGGGAGATCACGAGGCCCGGCGGCAGGACGTCTCCGCTGCGGTCTGGCAGGTCATGGCCACCCGCGGTTTCGCGGGCCTGACCCTGCGTGCCGTGGCCGCCGAACTCGGCGCGACCACTGGGCTGCTCACCCACTACTTCCCCACCAAGCGCGCCCTGGTCGTTTACGCCCTCGACCTGCTCGAACAGCGCACCCTCTCCCGCCCCCGCCGCGGCGCCGGCCGGGGCCCGGCCACCCTCAGGGACGCCCTGCTGGACATCCTGCCGCTGTCCCCCGAGGCGACGGACAGCAACCGCGTCTGGGTCTCCTCCTGGGACGCCGCGCTCTGCGACCCGGCCCTGAGCACCGACTACGCCCGCAAGTACGCCGAGGGCCGTGAAAGGCTGCGCGCCAGGGTGGTCGCGGCGCAGGAACGCGGCGAACTGGCCCCGGGCGACCCCGCGCAGGTCGCGGCGGGCGCGCAGTCCTTCGTACTCGGGCTGGTGGTCCAAGCCCTGTTCGACCCGGTGGCGTTCCCGCCGCAGCGGCAGGTCGAGCTGCTGGACGACTACCTGGCCACCCTGGCCGCCGGGGCGCGGTAGTTCACTCGCTCGGCCCCGCCGCACAGGCGAGGTCCCGCACGGGGCGTTCCCCGGTGGTGAGGAACCTGGTCGCCGCATCGTTGGCGCAGGTGTTGCGACCGTGGCATGGGGTACCTGAGCCGGCCGGCGGCGACGCTGCGCTGGTACTCCCGGACCGTCCCCGGCCGGCGCGAGTCACCGCACACCACGGCGAAGCGCGCGGCCATCAGGTTCTCCAGGCCCGCGAGCGGCTCCGGCAGCAGGCTGTCGAAGGTGCATCCGCGGAACGCGGCCCCGTCCACGTCCTGGTACGGCTTCGCGTACGGCCGGGAGCACACGAACGGGCGGAATTCGCGGGGTCGTTGTATGGAGCGCCGCTGCTCTGGACACGACTTCCGGTCCTCGTCGGTGACGAGCGGCCAAGCGGGGTTCGCCACCAGGCCGCAGCCGCGTCGCGCAGCACGGTGCCCGCACCGCTTGCGGGAAGCGGTGCGGGCACCGTGGTGAACGGCCGATCGAGCGGCGTCAGCCGATGTGCCAGGAGAAGCTGCCGCCATTGTTGGCCGCCACGGCGAACATCACGATCATGAGCAGGATGTCGGCCACTCCGAGGCCGAGTGCCCACTTGGCCATGGTGGATCCGGTCTGCCGCAGCGCCACGGCACCGAAGACGATGGCGAGCGGGCCCAGGACGATCGGCAGGATGAGGAGTCCGACGATGCCGCAGACCAGTCCGGCGATCGCCAGTCCGCTGGTCCTGCCGCCCTTTCGGGTTCCTGTTCTGCTGTAGGTCGCCATGCTTTCTCCCGAACTGTGGTGAGTCAGTGGGTATCTCCTTGGACAACCTTCGAGTTGCCGCTCGGTGTCGATTCACACCTGCGGGTCGTCACTCCGAGACCGCACGGAGGTCACACGCCGGACCTCTGCGACTTCACAACTCCGGTGCGGTCCCGGTCAGTTCGGCGGCGATGCCGTCCAGCAGGGTGTCCAGGACCACATCGGTCAGCCCGGCGCCCCTCAGCAGACCGAGGATCGCCTCGTCCACCGCGATCTCGCGCGGCCGTCCGCTCACCCGGCTGGCGGTGAGCACGGCCGCCTGGGGATGGGCGAGGTACGAGGAGTGCAGGGCGAGACCGAGGGAGCGGAGGTCCGCGCGCCAGTCGCCTCCGCCCTCCACCCGTCCAGGGCCCGCGCGAGGGTCACCGTGCCGGGCGAGGACGGACCGGTGCGGGTCTCCCCGCGTGACGTGGTCGCCGCGTGCCTTCCCGACCCCGCGACCCTGGGCGAGAGGATGACCGGGAAGACCTGCGCGGGCACCTGGGTCAGGGGCACCAAGGGCGGCGAGGCCCGCGAGGTCCACCTGTACCACGTGGTCGACAATCAGTGGTCCATGCGCGAGTACGGGTCGCAGGCCGTCGTGTGGCAGACGGCCGTCAACCCGGTCGTCGCCCTCGAACTGCTCTCCACCGGGGCCTGGTCGGGCGAGGGTGTCCTCGGTCCCGAGGCCCTGCCCGCCCGGCCGTTCCTCGACCTGCTCACCGAGTACGGGTCGCCCTGGGGTCTGCGCGAACAGGGGTGAGCGTCACCGGTCACGGTCCCGAAGGTGTCCGGGGATCGTGCCCCGGACCTTCACCAGGCCGCGGGTGTCGACACCGTCCGTTCAGGAGCTCTCGACGGCAATGAGGTCATTGCCGTCCGGGTTTTGCCTCCACTGCCTCGGCCTTCGTTCACCGGGTAGGACGGAGGCGGGCGGGAAAACTCATCGGTGGCCCGAGGACCGACCGACGTGTCGGTGGTAGGCCTTGTTCGCGATGCGCCAGCCGTCCTCGGCAGCCACCAGCAGGAAGACGTCCGTGAACCGGTCCGCACCGTGCCGCAGTGTCATGGTGGCGGTCGCGACGCTGCCATGGACCTCGACGGCGTCGATACGGCGGGTTCGGGTCGCTTCGTCCGCGGCGGGCCGGCCCCGGAAGAGGGCGCAGTACTCGTCCAGGCCCCAGGAGACGAAGGCGCCGTCCCGGACACCCTCGATGTGGGCGGTGGGCAGGAAGGCGTCACGGAAGTGGCCGGGGTCGCCGGTGGCGTGTCCGCGGACGTAGGCGCGGAGCGGATCGAGTACGGCGCCCTCCACATCGCCCTCCACAACGCCTTCCACATCGCCCTCCACCGTCGGCACGGCGGCGATGGCCACGTCGGCCGCGGGGTCGGCGGCGGGCCCTGCCAGGGCGTCGGCGCTCCGCAAGGGCGTGGTCGAGGCGTCGGCGAGCAGCGCCATGTCCTTGGCCAGCGCGCCGATGGTGAAATCGGCCGTGTGCGGGGCCCGCTCACCGGTGAGGAAGGGACGCTTGCGGGCGACGAGCCCGCCGAGCTGACCGAGTTCGAGGACGTCCAGCACCTGCGTACGCGGCAGGCCGAGCGCGTCCCCTTGCCGCAGTGAGTCGCGCAGCGCCAGGAGGGCTCCGGCAAGGCTGCCGTTGGCGACGAGCTTGAGCGCCGCGGCGGTGGAGGCGTCGTCGACGCGTCGCACGGTACCCAGCGATTCCAGGACCGGCCGGACGCCGTCGAGTGTGTCCTGCTCGGCGGCGGCGAGGATCCGGAGCGTTCCGCCGGCCACGGCCGGGACGGAGCCGATCACGGGCGCGTGCACGTAGGACCGGCCGACCTGCCGCGCGAACCCCGCCGCCTCGGCGGGGGCGACGGTGCTGGTGTTCACCACGACGGCGTCCGTGCGCAGCGAGTCACGGATGTCGCCGAGGACCTGGAGACAGGCGGGTCCGTCGAACAGCGACAGGAACACCAGGTCCGCCTTCGCCACGGCGGTGCCCGGATCGGGGGCCACCTCGACGGTGCCCGAGGTACGGCCGGAGCGGGTCCAGCCGACGACGTCCCGGCCCTGGGCGGTGAGCCGGGCGGCGATCGCTTCTCCCATGCGTCCCAGGCCGAGAACGGCGATGGTGCGTGGCGCGTGTGGTGCGGTCATGACCGCCACAGTGGTGCACCCGGAGGGCTGCGACAAGCGCAGGTTTCGCAGGCCTGCTCTGCGGGTCGCGCATGCCTGAGTGCGTGGATACTGGCGCGATGGATCTCACCGTGTGGCGGGCCTTCGTGACCGTGTGCCGTCTCGGTTCGCTGTCGGCGGCCGCCGACGAGTTGAACCACACCCAGTCGGCGGTCTCCCGTCAGATCGCCGGACTGGAGCGGCAGTTGGGCGTGTCGCTGGTCGAGCGCCATGCGCGGGGCGTGCGTCCCACGCCGGCCGGCGAGGTGTTCCGCAGGCACGCCCTGACCACGCTCGGCGAGGCCGACCGCGCCGTCCGTGCCGCACGGGACGTCCGCGACGGGGGGTCCGGTCGGCCGTTGGCCGTCGGCGCCGTCCCCTCCCTGGCTTCCGGGATCGTTCCGGAAGCGGTCCGCGGCCTGCTGGACAGAACCGGACACATCCGGTGGAGCCTGGTGCCGGGCCTGAGCGGGCAGCTGCACCGGCGTGTCATCGGCGGCGACATCGACCTGGCTGTCGTCACCGACGCACCGCCCGGCCTGCCCCATGCCCCGCAGGTCGAACGGCGGTTCCTGGGGCTCGACCGCATGGTCGTCGTCCTGCCCGTCGACCATCCGCGGGCCGGGACCGGCCCGGTGCACATCCGGACACTCGCCGACGAGACCTGGGCCGAGGACAACGACGGCTCGGCGGCGCTCCTGCGCCGGCACGCCGCCCGAGCCGGAGTCGGGGTCCGCATCGACCTCGGTGCGGCCGATCTGCCCGGCAAGCTCGCCCTGGTCGCCACCGGTCACGCCATCGCGCTGGTGCCCGGGGTGCTGAGGCGCGCGTTGCGGGCCGACGTCGCCACGGTGGGCCTCGTCGACGCTCCGACTCGCGGCATCTACACGATCACCCCGCACCGCGACCCCCACCCTTGTGCGGCCTCTCTCCACGACGAGCTGACCACTGCGTTCGCCGCCGCCGGGGAACCGACGGCCACGTCACCGGCGGCGGCCCGAGAGGCGGTCGCCGCCGGGGAGAGCGCGGGGGCGCAATAGGCGCTGAGAGCACCCAGGGGCGGTGGCCCGGCCACCGGGACGGCGTCAGCGAGTGGCCAGCCGTTCGAGCAGGGCGGCGCTCTCCGCCAGCAACGTCCGCTCCCTGTCCGTGAGTTCGTCCTCAATGGCCTGCGCGAGCCAGCCCACCCTGCGACCGCGTTCCGCGTCGAGCGCGGTGCGGCCCGCGTCCGACAGCTCGACCAGCGACTTGCGGCCGTCCGTGGGGTGCGCCCGTCGGGTGACCAGGTTCTGTTCCATGAGAAGGCCCACCGCCCGCGCCATCGACTGGGGGCGTACGCGCTGGTCGGCGGCGAGTTCGCTGGTGGTCATGGCACCGTCGCGGTCGAGCGCGCCGAGCACGGCGACCTGGCCCAACGGGATGCGGTCCTCGTGCTTGACGCGTCGGGTGAGCTTGCTCATCGCGGTGCGCAGTTCGGCGGCGATGGCGGCGGCTTCCGGGGTGGGCATGGGGCATCTTACCCCCGCTGACCAGCAAAGCTGTTCACCTGGCCGGCACAGCCGATCTGCCCGGCCAATCTACGCAGTAACGCTGTACAGCCAACCCGCACAGGCAGTCTGCACAGGCAGTCTGCACAGCAATACTGCTCAGCAAAACTGAGCAGCATTGCTGTAGAGTCTGCCCTGCCGGGCCCCGCGCCAGCGTTGCCGCAGCCGGGTCACGGCACCGACAAAGGGAAGGAACTCCCATGTCCGCAACAGCAGTCGAACCCGCCACGGCGATCGAGACCGTCACCGCCCGCCGGATCATCGACAGCCGCGGCAACCCCACGGTCGAGGTCGACGTCGTCCTGGAGGACGGGTCCCTGGGACGGGCAGCCGTCCCGTCCGGCGCCTCCACCGGCGCCCGGGAAGCGGTGGAGCTGCGCGACGAGGACCCCACCCGCTGGCACGGCAAGGGCGTCGACCGCGCGGTGGCTCATGTGAACGGGGAGATCGCGGCGTCCGTGCACGGCCGCGACGCGGCGGACCAGGCCGGTCTCGACGCCGCGCTGATCGCCCTCGACGGCACCGCCACGAAGTCCCGGCTCGGCGCCAACGCGCTCCTCGGCGTCTCCCTCGCCGCCGCCAAGGCCGCCGCCACGGCCCGCCGTCAGCCCCTCTACCGTTACCTCGGCGGCACCGACGCGCACCTTCTGCCGCTGCCGATGATGAACATCGTCAACGGCGGTGCCCATGCCGACAATCCGCTGGACTTCCAGGAGTTCATGATCGTGCCGGTGGGCGCGGACACCTTCGCCGAAGCCGTCCGCATGGGCAGCGAGGTCTTCCACACCCTGCGCCGCGATCTGCTGGCCGCCGGGCACTCCACCGGCGTGGGCGACGAGGGCGGCTTCGCGCCCGCGCTGCGCACCGCCGAGGAGGCCCTCGACTTCGTGGTGGCCGCCATCGAGCGCACCGGCTACCGCGCCGGCCCGGACATCGGCCTGGTCATGGACCCGGCGTCGTCGGAGTTCTTCCGCGACGGCGTGTACGACTACGCGGGCGAGGGGGTGCGCCGGTCCCCCGCCGAACACGCCGACCACCTGGCCGGGCTCATCGACGCCTACCCGGTCGTCTCCGTCGAGGACCCGATGGCCGAGGACGATCTGGACGGCTGGCGCGAGCTGACCGGCCGCGTAGGCGACCGGTGCCAGCTCACCGGCGACGACGTGTTCTGCACCAACGAGACACTCGTGCGCGAGGGCATCCGTACCGGCGTCGGCAACTCGGTCCTGGTCAAGGTCAATCAGATCGGAACCCTCACCGAGGCGCTGGCGACCGTGGCCACGGCGCACGAGGCGGGCTGGACCGTTGTCATGTCGCACCGCTCCGGCGAGACGGAGGACACCACCATCGCGGATCTCGCGGTGGCGACCGGCTGCGGTCAGATCAAGACCGGCTCGCTCTCCCGCTCCGACCGAACGGCCAAGTACAACCGACTCATCCGGATCGAGGAGGAACTGGGCGCCTCGGCACGGTTCGCGGGCCGCTCCGCGCTGCGCCGGGTCTGAGCCGCGACCGGCCCTCCGCCGTCAGCCACCGTCGGAGAACGCCTGCCCGCCGGCCCCGGGACCGTAGTACAGCCGGAGGAACTCCTCCATCGCCGAGTCGACTCCGGCGCGGTCGCCGGTGGCGAGCAGGTCGAACAGCAGACCGCGGACGGTGGCGAGCCCCAGTCTGGCGCGACTTCGGGCCTCGTCCGGGGACGCACCGGCCTCGGCCTCGGCCCGCACGAGCGGCTCCAGCCAGTCCCCCACGAGCCCTTCGAGGACCGGGGCGGCCTCGGGTCGGCCGCGCAGCGCCTGCCCGCAGATCTCGAAGAACAGCCGCTCCTGACCGGCCAGTCCGGGGTCCGTCAACTGCCGCCACAGCCGCCGCGCGACATCGGCGGGCGAGACACCGGGCTCGGCACGAAGCCGCGACAGCAACGCGCGCTGGCGTCGCTCCGACGCCCGGACGATCTCGACGAGCAGCTGTTCCTTGGAGCCGAAGTAGTGGATCAGCATGCGGTGGCTCACGCCGATCGCGGAACCCAGCCGACGGAGGCTGAGGTCGGCCATACCGTGCGCCGCGACGTGGTCGACGGCGGCCTCCACCAGCCGCGCGCGCCGGTCACCCTGCGCGCCCCGGCCGGGGCCCGACGCCGACGGCGGATCGTCCCTCGTCACCATGGCGCGAGCGTACCAAGTGGTACATCCCACGTGTACCGTGTGGTACATGAAACCTGTCACTGTGCGTGTCGCCGTGCCCCAGGCGCCCGAGCAGGTCTACGACTTTCTCGACGTCATGGCGCACCACGAGCGATTCACGGATCACTACCTCTCAGACTGGCGCTGCGGCGGCCCTGCCCGCGGCATCGGTTCGCGCGCCGCCGTCACCGCCACGCTGGGCGGCAGGAGGACCGACGTCGACATCGAGGTCGTCGAGGCCGAGGCGCCACGGCGCATCGTGGAACGGAACATCAGCGCCGCGGGTCGCCGCGTGGCCCACGGAACCTACGAGGTCGAAGCGCCGCGCACCGGCGGGGCCCGTGTCTCGTTCACCTACTCCTGGGTACGCGCCCCGCTCGCCGACCGGCTGCTCGCACCCGTCGTACGGATGACGATGCGGCGCGCCAACCGCACGGTCATGCGGCGCCTGGCCGACGAGCTGGCCCGCCACGTGTCCGCCACCGGCACCTGACGGCAGCAGGGGCCGATCCCGCCCCAGGGGCGAGGAGTTCGGCGTTCCGACACCCTGTCGCGGACCGGCGTGCGGGTGTACGGTCTCGGGCCGATGGGCTTTGGGAGCGCTCCCATCGCGTTGTGTCCGCTTCGCACGAGGAGGAACGCTTTGAAACGCCTTTTGGCCCTGCTCGCGACCGGCGTGTCGGTCGTCGGCCTGACAGCGCTCGCCGGCCCCCCGGCGCAGGCCGCCACCGGCTGCAAGGCCGAGTACACGATCACCAGCCAGTGGGAGGGCGGCTTCCAGGCCGGGGTGAAGATCACCAACCTGGGTGATCCCGTCAGTGGCTGGACGCTCGGGTTCACGATGCCGGACGCCGGGCAGCGGGTCGTCCAGGGCTGGAACGCGACCTGGTCGCAGTCCGGCTCCGCGGTCACCGCCGACGGCGTCGACTGGAACCGCACCCTGTCCACCGGCGCGTCGGCCGACCTGGGGTTCGTGGGCTCCTTCACGGGTGCCAATCCCGCGCCCACGTCCTTCACGCTCAATGGCGCGACCTGCAGTGGGTCCGTCACCGATCCGCCGACGGACCCGCCGACCGACCCGCCCGCGACCGGGACACCGGCCGCCGTCAACGGCCAACTGCACGTCTGCGGCGTGCATCTGTGCAATCAGTACGACCGCCCGATACAACTGCGCGGCATGAGCACGCACGGCATCCAGTGGTTCGGCCCGTGCTACGGCGACGCGTCCCTGGACGCCTTGGCGCAGGACTGGAAGTCGGACCTGCTCCGCGTCGCCATGTACGTCCAGGAGGACGGCTACGAAACCGACCCGGCCGGCTTCACCAGCCGGGTGAACGGCCTGGTCGACATGGCCGAGGCCCGCGGCATGTACGCGGTGATCGACTTCCACACGCTGACGCCGGGCGACCCGAACTACAACCTCGACCGCGCCAAGACGTTCTTCTCCTCCGTCGCCGCCCGCAACGCGGACAAGAAGAACGTGATCTACGAGATCGCCAACGAGCCCAACGGGGTGAGCTGGACGGCCGTGAAGAGCTACGCCGAGCAGGTCATCCCGGTGATCCGGGCCGCCGACCCGGACGCCGTCGTCATCGTGGGCACCCGGGGCTGGTCCTCGCTGGGCGTCTCGGACGGCGCGAACGAGAGCGAGGTGGTCAACAACCCGGTGAACGCGACCAACATCATGTACGCGTTCCACTTCTACGCCGCCAGCCACAAGGACAACTACCGGGCGGCGCTGAGCCGAGCGGCCACCCGGCTTCCCCTGTTCGTGTCGGAGTTCGGCACGGTGAGCGCCACCGGCGGTGGTGCGGTGGACCGGTCGAGCAGCATCGCCTGGCTGGATCTGCTCGACCAACTCAAGATCAGTTATGCGAACTGGACGTACTCCGACGCCGACGAGGGCAGCGCCGCGTTCAAGCCGGGCACCTGTGAGGGCTCCGACTACAGCAGCAGCGGCGTGCTGACCGAGTCCGGCGCCCTGCTGAAGAGCCGCATCAGCACCACCGACGACTTCCCGACGAGCTGACCCCGGCGAGACAGGAGGAGTAGACGCGCAACGAGGTGGGCCGCGGCTCCGGTTCCGCGGCTCACCGACCGCCCCCGAAGTGGTCCCGGAGTGCCTCGTCGCAGTCGCCCGCGGCACCGCCCTCGACCCGCGAGAACGTCAGCACCCCGTCCTCGCCTTCCCGCCTGGCCTTGGCCAGTTGCTTCTCGATGTCCGCGATGCGCTCGGCGCACACGGCGCTGACGGGCTCCTCGGGCCGGGGGCCCGGAGTCGAGGAGGCGTTCAGCACCGCGGTGGCGACGAGGCCGACCGCGCCCGTCACCGCCCACGCGGCAACCCACCTGCGGCGGCTCATGCGCAACGACTCGGACATCCGGGCATCGTACGTGCAGGCGCCCGGCCGTGCTCGGCCTCCTGGTCACGGACGGCCAGGAGCTGCCCACGAATTGACTGATTGACAGCGCCGTCCTCTGGGCAGGGAGCCAGGTGATGTCATGAGCACGACTCCTCTCCCCCACAAGGAGGTCGAGCATGCACGTCCGCACACTGACCGGATGTCTCGCGGCGGCGCTGCTGTCGCTGCCGCTGCTGAGCGGCCAGGCCGTGGCCGCGGGATCACCGGCCGCGGCCCGGGTACTCACCTACGACGCAAGCGGCTCCGCGGAGTTCCGGTCCGCGGTCGACCAGGGCGCGGCCATCTGGAACGAGAGCGTCGAGGGCGCCGAGCTGCGTCCGGTCCCGGCCGGACAGCGGGCCGACATCCGGATCCTGGCCGACGACGGCTGGCCGCGCGCCCTCCCCACGTCCTTGGGCAAGGGCACCGTCTGGATCGGTCGTCAGGCGGTGAACGAGGGCTACAACACGGTACGCATCTCGTCCCACGAACTCGGTCACATCCTGGGACTGCCGGACCGCAAACCCGGCCCGTGCTCCAGTCTGATGTCGGGATCGAGCGCGGGTGTCCCGTGCACCAATCCGTACCCGAACGCCGCGGAGAAGGCAGAGGTCGAGGACAACTTCGCCGGTGCGGCCGGTTCGCCGTCGGCGGTCTCGGGACCGGTGCCCGTCCTCATCGCGGACTGAGCCTCGGCGACGATCGGCACGGTCAGCGCATGTGCACGCGGACTTCCAGGTAGCTCTCCCCGTCCCTCGGTGGACGGGTCCAGGAGCGACTGGTGCAGGTGTGCAGCCTCCCGTGCACGAGGGCCTGCCGGGGCAGGTGGACACCGAACTCCCCGCCCACCGCCGCCAGCAGCGCCCGTTCCACGTCGTCGGCGCCGTCGCCCGGGTCACCGAAGTACTGGTCCGGGCGCAGCGTCCGCGGTATCCGGCCGCTCTCCCGGATCTCCCCCTCGCCGTACGTGAAGGCGTACTGCTCGACGCCGTCCCGGGCCACCGAGAGGTGGAAGAAGGGTTCTCCGTGCCGCGTTCTCAGTCCGCTCCACACCACCACCGCCCGAGCACCCGCGCAGGCTGCGGCCGCGGGCGAGACGAACCGCCGCGGGTCGAAGGGGGCGGGGGCGCCGTCGAAGGCGAAACTCCAGCCGGCGCCCGCCCGGCCGACCGCGAGGAGCGCCCGGTCCTCGTACGACGGGAACTCCCCGCGGCCCCGCGACGAGCCGTGCCGCGCCTGCCAGGAGGTCATGGGGTCGTTGAGCGCGGGGCCGCCCGCGCCCCCGTCCGCGAGCCGCGCCGGCAAGTCCGCGGGCTCGACCCCTTCGACCAGTACGAACCGGTAGCACGTGCGCCTGCCGCCCGGGTCCTGTTCGGCGAGCCATGCCAGGCCGGGCGGGTCCAGCGGCGGCGTCGGCCCGGGTGCCTCACCGGCCTGACCGCCCCTTGGCGTGGAGAGCAGCTCGCGTCCCCGCTCCGCGGTCAGCAGCGACCCGAGCAGCGGGTCCGCGATCCAGCCCACCGGTGCCAGGTGGTCCGGCCCCAGCGGCTCCCACGAGGGCAGGGCGCTCGTCAGCTCCCGCCAGGCCGCGTCCGTGTCTCCCCACCGGGCCAGCTCCCTCGCCCGCTGCACCGCCTCTCCGAACGCTCCTGGCGCCGTGTACGCGTACGTGCCCTTCCCCGTCCGGTCGGGCATCTCGGCGGTCAGCAGCGGCAACAGCTCGGGCGCGTACCGCGGATCCGTGGCCAGGCCGCCGAAGTCCACCATGTAGGTCTTGCCGAGCAGACGGCGTATCTGGTCGCCGAGTCCGGCGGCTCGCGGTCTGCCGTAGGCCCCGGCCTCGTCCAGCAGTCGCAGGGCTCCTTCCCAGTCGCCCCGCAGCGCCGCCTGCCGGGCCTCCTCGACGAGCCCGTCGAGCCGGCGCGTCTTGTCATTGACGAACTCCGGCTCTCCTTCCCCCGGGCGGGCGCGCAGGCGGTGGAACTCGCGGTGCATCTCCCGCATGAACGCACGGAAGTTCGCGTGCCGTTCGGGCGGTGCGGCCCGCCAGCCCGCCCAGGTGTACACGGCCCACTCACCGTCCTCGTCCACGTCCTCCGGGTCCATGAGGACGTAGGTGGCGTCGGACTCGACGTCGAGCTGCAGTCCGCGCCGCCAGATACCCGCCTCCCGTCGCTCCTGCGGCCCGGCGTCCTCGTCCAGGTTCTCCTCGAACGTGTCCGCCAGGCCCGACGCGTCGTCGTGCCAGCGCGCGTCCGCGGTGCCCGCGAGCAACCACACGAATCCGCCCGCGTGCAACCACCCGTCACTGACCATCAGGAAGTCCCGGTACGACGGGGGCAGGCGGCGGCCCAGGCGCGCCTCCGCCGCCGCGACCCGCGCCTCGTCGGCGGGCGGGAATCCCAGCCAGCGAGACCACCGGGCGGATGTGTCGTCCGCGCTCCGCGTCTCCCCCTCGGGCAGGGAGTCCGCCCACTCCCCGCTCCACTCGATCAGGAAGGGCCGCCAGTCGAACCCCGTTGTGTCTGTCATGGGTCCAGCCTGTCATCACCCACTGACAGCGCCGTCCGGGTCGGGAAGACTCGGAGGGCTTCACTCGGCCGCTGGTGAGACAGCCGGCGCCGATCACGAGATGGGAGAACGATCAATGAAGTTCACTCCGGTACGGAGCAGGGTGCGCACGGCCGCGCTCGCGCTCTCGGCCGTCGCGGCCCTCACCTTCGGCACGACCGCGACGGCCGCCACGACCGGCGCGGCGGCCGCCCCCGCTCCCGCGAAACAGGGACCGACCTCGGTGGCCTACATCGAGGTGAACAACAACAGCATGCTCAACGCGGGCAAGTACACCCTCGCCGACGGCGGCGGCAACGTCTTCGACGTCGCCGTGATCTTCGCGGCGAACATCAACTACGACACGGGCACGAAGTCGGCGTACCTGCACTTCAACGAGAACGTGCAGCGCGTCCTCGACAACGCCGCCACGCAGATACGGCCGTTGCAGCAGAAGGGCATCAAGGTCGTCCTGTCGGTACTCGGCAACCACCAGGGGGCCGGGTTCGCCAACTTCCCGTCCCAGCAGGCTGCTTCGGCGTTCGCGAAGCAACTCTCCGACGCCGTCGCCGAGTACGGGCTCGACGGCATCGACTTCGACGACGAGTACGCCGAGTACGGCAACAACGGCACCGCGCAGCCCAACGACAGCTCGTTCGTGCATCTGGTGACGGCGCTGCGCGCGAACATGCCCGACAAGATCATCAGCCTGTACAACATCGGCCCGGCCGCCTCGCGCCTCTCCTACGGCGGCGTGGACGTCTCCACCGACTTCGACTACGCCTGGAACCCGTACTACGGCACCTGGCAGGTGCCCGGGATCGCGCTGCCCAAGTCGAAGCTGTCACCGGCGGCCGTGGAGATCGGCCGGACCCCGCAGAGCACGTCCGCCGACCTCGCCCGGCGCACCGTCGACGAGGGGTACGGCGTCTATCTGACGTACAACCTCGACGGCGGCGACCGCAGCTCCGACGTCTCCGCGTTCACCAGGGAGCTGTACGGCAGCGAGGCCGTCCACACGCCGTAGGGTCCCGCGCCGCGCTGCGGCCGGACAACGATGTCATGGATGTCCTGCGGCCCACGGGCCAAAGGGCGGCGGGCCGCAGGGCGGCGGGTCAGCGCAGCCCGGCGAAGAGGTCGTTCTCCGGTACGGCCGCGCCGGTGGTGTCCCGGACGCGTACGAAGGTCTCCATGCCCATCAGCTCGCCGAACCTCTCCTTGCCCATCCTGAGGAAGAAGATGTTCTCGCCCTGGCTGGCGTGGGCGGCCAGGGCGTCGAACTTCTGGCCGCTGAAGGCGGTGGTGTCCACCCAGGTGGTGATCTCCTCGTCGGGGAGGCCGATCTCGGCCATCGCGGCGGCCTCGGCGGGGTCCGGCTCCGGCATGTCCGGATGGAACTCGCGCATGATCTCGCCGAACCGCCGCATCATCGAGCGGGGCGCCGTGGTCCAGTACACCTTCGGCGTCAGCGTCGTCATCTCCAGTGCCGCCATGGTAATGCGGTGGGCCTGGATGTGGTCGGGGTGACCGTAGAAGCCGTTCTCGTCGTAGGTGACGACCACGTCGGGCCGGTAGTGCCGCATGAGTTCCGCGAGGCGGGCGGCCCCTTCCTCCACCGGGGTACGCCAGAAGGAACCGGGGGCGTCGTTGCTCGGCCAGCCCATCATTCCGGAGTCGGCGTAGTCCAGCGTCTCCAGATCGCTGATCTTCAGGACGTCACGGCTCTCCTCGAGTTCCCGCCGGCGCATCAGGGCGACGGCCGCCGGATCGTGCCCGGGGTCCCCCGGCTTGACGCCTCCCGGTCCGTCACCGCAACCGCCGTCGGTACATGTCACGAGCACCGTGCGGACGCCCTCCGCCGCGTACCGCGCCAGGATCCCGCCCGTGCCCGTGGCCTCGTCGTCGGGGTGGGCGTGCACGGCCATCAGCGTCAAGGGTCGGTCGGTCATGTAACAGTCCTCCTGCTGGGATACGTCATGCTCCGGACACGGCGGGCGCGGATGCGGCGCCGGTCCCTCCGCCGATGCAACAGCGTGTGACGGCTCCCCTGTTCCCGACCCGCCGCCGCAGGTTGTCGCCACGGGCCGTCGTCGACCGGGCGGGCGGTGTTCAGCTCGGCGCCATCGGACGGTCGGCGCGGGTGAGCAGCATGCGCACTGATCGCCATCCGTCACCCGGTCCGTGGAGCCCAGATGAGCACAGAGGAACAGAGCAGTGACCGCCGTCACCCCGACAGACGCGTCCTGTTGCGTGCGGCGGTGGCCGTACCGGCGGCCGGTGCCGCGGTCGCCGGTACGGCCGCCGTCCCGGCACAGGCCGCCGTCCCGGCACAGGCGGCCGACGCGGCCGGCTCGTCCGGCGGCCGCTTCGACGCCGGCAGTCCGCGGTTCGCCCTGGCGGTGCTGCCCGACACCCAGTACCTGTTCGACGCCGACAGCGCCGATCCGACCCCGCTGCGGGCGACGTTCCGCCACCTCGTCACCGAGCGGGCCGCGGCCAACATCGCGTTCATGACGCACCTCGGCGACGTCACCGAGCACGGCACCGAGGCCGAGATCGATCTCGCGGCCGACACCTTCCGCGTCCTGCACGGCCGGGTCCCGTACAGCGTTCTGGCGGGCAACCACGACATCCGCTCGTCCACGGACGACCAGCGGGGCGACTCCGCCTACCTCTCGGCCTTCGGGCCCGACCGCTACCGGTCCATGCCGACGTTCGGCGGTGCCTCGCCCGACGGCTACAACAGCTACCACGTCCTGCGGGCCGGCGGACGGCAGTGGCTCGTCCTCGCCCTGGACTGGCGGGTCTCCGACCAGGGGCTGGCGTGGGCCCGGCAGGTGCTCGCCCGGCATGCCACCCTGCCGGCGGTGCTGACCACGCACGACATCGCCTGGTCCGGCGACGACGGCGAGGCCCGCCTGTCCGACCACGGCCAACGTCTGTGGGACGGTCTGATCAAGGGGAACGACCAGATCTTCCTGGCGCTGGGCGGGCACTACTGGCCGCCGGGCCGCACCGTCCTGACCAACGACGCCGGGCACGACGTCCACGTCCACATCACCAACTACCAGGACCGCTACTACGGCGGCGCGGGCATGATCCGCACCTACGGCTTCGACCTGGTGCGCGGGGTCGTCGACGTGGAGACGTTCTCGCCCTGGTTCCTCGCCCGGGACCCCGCGGCGCGCTCCCCGCTGGCAGCCGAGACGCTCGAACTCACCGGTCCGGCCGACCGGTTCACACTCGACATCGACTTCGACGAGCGGTTCGCCGGCTTCGCCCCCGTGCCCGCGCCGAAGCCCCGGCCGGCCCGGGCCGTGATGCCCCGCGGCACCCTCGCCTACTGGCGCTTCGACGCCTCGGGAACCGGCGCGGCCCAGCGGCCGGGTGCGCCCCTGCCCGACGGCACCGTGGTCAGGGACCTCACCGGCCGGGGCAACGACCTGACGGTGCGCCGGCTGCACGCCTCCGGCGCCGAGGCGCTCACCTGGTCGCGGGACCACCACCGCGGCCAGCCCGCGCACGCCAGCCTCCGCTTCGACGGCGGCCAGGGCCCCGACCGCGGCGCCGTCCTCACCACCGCGGACGGGGCGGCCCTGAACAGTGAGAAGTTCCTGCGCGGGTACACCATCGAGACCTTCGTCCGGCTGCCCGAGCCGTTCGAGGGCAACCACGACTGGATGGGCATCCTCAGCTGGGAGGGCCGCAACGGCGACGCGGGCAAGACGACGGGCTGGTCCCCGCTGGAACCGACGTGCAGCCTGAACATCTCCCCCGAGCGGTTTCTCCAGTTCGTCGTCTACCCGCACCGGCAGGACGCCGACCCCACGTCGTGGAGCCATGCCGTCCCGGTCGGGCGCTGGACGCACATCGCCGTCGTCAACGACGGCCGTCGTACGGTGATGTACGTGGACGGATCGAGGATCGCGCGCAATCCCGCACAGCCGTCGACCGGGATCGCCACCCTCGGCAAGCCCTTCGTCCTCGGCGGCACGCAGTTCGACGAACGGTTCGGGCAGGGCTTCTACGGCTGGCTGGGCGACACCCGGATCGTCGGGCGCCCCCTGCCGGTACGGGAGTTCCTCACTCCTTCGGGCTGAGCGGCGTCACGGTGGCTCCCGTGGGGTCGTTCGGGCCCGGCGTGAGGGGAACCGGCCCCAGGGACTCGCCCTCCCAAAGCAGCGCTCGCCATCCCCGACCGGGCGAACCGGAGAGGATGACGATTCCGGTGTTCGCCAGGGGGTGCCCCGCGGCGTGGTCGACGTCCACGTTGTCGGCCCGGGCCGCCACCCACATGCGGATGGCGGCGCCGTGGCTGACCATGGCCACGGTCTCCGCGCCGCCCCGGTGGGCCTCGGCCACGACGGCGTCGAAGCGGGCCAGTGCCTCCACCCCGTTCTCGCCGCCGGGCATACGGAGCTGCACGTCACCCGCGGACCAGGAGAACGCGGTGTGCATGTAGGTGTGTGCCGCCTCGTCGTCGCCGCGCATCTCCAGGTCGCCGGCGGTCAGCTCCCGGATCCCCGCCCGGACCCGGACCTCCAGTCCCCTCGCCGAGGCCAGGGGTGCGGCGGTCAGCTGCGTGCGGACCAGCGTCGACGCGTACAGGGCGTCGATCTTCTCCGACGCCAGGGCCTCGGGCAGCGCCGCCGCCTGTTCCTGGCCGAGGGCGGTCAGACCGGGGCCCGGCTCGGCCGTGTCCAGGAGGTGCTTGAGGTTGGACGGGGTCTGGCCGTGCCTGATGAGCAGGAGACGCATACGACGGGGACTTTCTGCGGGACGACGGGAGACGGGGCATCTCCACTGTGCCACGCGCCGCCGGTGTCCCGGGCCTCACCAGTCGTGGACGGTGCCGTCGCCGAGGCGGTTCACGGGCAGGTAGGCGGGCTCGTAGGGGAAGCGTGCCGCGGCCCCGTCGTCGAGTTCGACGCCGAGGCCGGGGGCGTCGCCGGGGTGCAGGAGGCCGTCCTCGAAGCGGTAGGAGGTGCGGAACACCTCAAGGGTGTCCGGGGCGTGGCGCATGTACTCCTGGATGCCGAAGTTGTGCACGGCGAGGTCGAGGTGGAGGGCGGCCGCCATGCCCACGGGTGAGATGTCGGTCGGACCGTGCATGCCGGACTTGATGCCGTACACGGCGGCCATGTCGAGCAGTTTGCGTACGGCGGTGATGCCGCCGGTGTGCGTCACCGCCGAGCGGACGTAGTCGATCAGCCGTTCCTGGAGCAGCGTGGTGTAGTCGTGGACGGAGTTGAAGACCTCCCCGATGGCCAGCGGCGTGGTGGTGTGCTCCCGGATCAGCCGCAGTGCCCCCTGGTCCTCGCCCGGGGTCGCGTCCTCCAGCCAGAAGAGGTCGTAGGGTTCGAGGTCCTTGCCGAGCCGCGCCGCCTGGATGGGCGTCATGCGGTGGTGGCCGTCGTGCAGCAGTGGGAGTTCGGGGCCGAAGGTGTGCCGTACGGCTTCGAAGACCGTGGGCATGTGGCGCAGGTAGGCGCGGGTGTCCCAGGTCTCCTCGGTGGGGCGCGGGTGCGCGGCGCCGGTGCGGCGGGCGGGTTCGTAGTCGTAGCGGTCCCCGTCCCCGGCGGCGGAGGCGGCGACGCCGTACACGGAGTCCAGACCGGGGATGCCGCTCTGGACGCGGACGGCCCGGAAGCCGTCCGCCAGGTGTTCGCGCACCGAGTCGAGCAGTTCGGGTATGTCCCGGCCGGAGGCGTGGCCGTAGGCCAGGGCGCCCGTGCGGCAGGCGCCGCCGAGGAGTTGGTACACCGGCATGCCCGCCGCCTTGCCCTTGATGTCCCACAGCGCCATGTCCACGGCGGCGACGGCCGCCATGGTGACCGGGCCCCGGCGCCAGTACGCGCCCCGGTACAGGTACTGCCAGGTGTCCTCGATGGCATGCGCGTCCCGTCCGAGCAGCAGCGGGGCCACGTGCTCGCGCAGGTAGGCCTCGACGGCCAGTTCGCGCCCGTTGAGGGTGGCGTCGCCGAGGCCGGTGAGCCCGTCCTCGGTGGTGATGCGCAGGGTGACGAAGTTGCGTCCCGGGCTGGTGACGACGACGTCGGCGGCGGTGATCTTCACAGGGTCGTTCCTCCTCGGCGACGCGCGCCCGGTGGTCGGGCCCGTGCCGGGGTCACGCCGGGTCGACGCGGGAAACCGTACCTCCGATGGCGAGGACGTACAGCTCCCCGTCGCCGTCCTGGGCGAAGGACACGACCTCGCCGCCGTTCACCCCGAGGTCGTGCTCGGCGGTCACCCGGCCGTCCTCGATCTCCAGGGAGCGCAGGGTGCCGTCGCAGTAGTCGCTGTAGACGTACTGTCCCGCGAGGCCGGGGACCGCCCGGCCCCGGTAGACGTAGCCGCCGGTGACGGAGCAGCCGAGGCCGGTACGGTCGTACTCGTGGATCGGCGGAACGTGGTTCGCGGGCTCGGTGCCGCCGCGGAAGGGGTGCGTGCCCTCCATCTGCGACCAGCCGTAGTTCTCGCCGCCAGGGCTGCTCGCGGGCGCCCAGTCGATCTCCTCCCAGTCGCTCTGGCCGACGTCGCCGATGAGCAGGTCGCCCGAGGCGGCGTCGAAGGAGAACCGCCAGGGGTTGCGCAGCCCGTACGCCCAGATCTCGCCCCTGGCGTCCGGGTCGTCGGCGAAGGGGTTGTCCTCCGGAATCGCGTACGGGTCGCCGCCCTGCGGGTCGATCCGCAGCAGCTTGCCCAGCAGGGTGTCGAGCTTCTGGCCGTTGCCCTGGGGGTCGCCGCCGCCCCCTCCGTCGCCGAGCGCGATGTAGAGGTGGCCGTCGGGGCCGAACGCGATGGCGCCGCCGTTGTGGTTGGACTCGGGCTGCTCCTGGGTCAGGACGGTGCGCCGGGTGTTCTCCCGGACCGTACCGTCCTGGACCGCGAACTCGTCGACGGTGCTGGTGCCTTCGAGGTCGGTGTAGGAGACGTAGAGGTGCGCGAACCGCTCGTCGAAGGCCAGACCGAGCAGGCCGCGTTCGCCGTCGGTGGTGGTCTCGTCGGAGATGTCGAGCACGGGTTCGCCGAGTCCGTCGTCGTCGAGGACCCGGACGGTGCCGGCGCGTTCGGCGATCCAGACCGTGTCCTGCGGGCCCGCGGCACCGGCCGTCGGGTTCTGGGCCCGGGCCACCTCGGTCAGCGCGACCTGCGCCGCGGATCCGGGTGTGCGGGACTCGTCGGCGGACGCCGTGGCCAGGGCCAGGGATCCGACGAGACCCAGTGTTGCGACGATCGCCGACATTCTGGTGCGCGTGTTCACCATGGCCTCCCGGAGGCGGTGAGTGGGGGGTGCACCTGACTGCCCGGTCCGGACCTGGGGTCGTCCGGGCCGGCCGACGACTGGGGTGGGGGGTGTCGTCGGCCACCGCCGAGAATAGGGGGTCGGGCGTTTCAGGCCCAGACCAATACGCGCTACTTTCCCTGCCGGCCTTCCCGGTGATCACCGGGAAGACGACCACACGGAAGCGGTCGACCAGACCGGCCCGGAGCAGCGAGCGGCACGGGGTGAGGCTTTGGTCGAGGAGTCATCGGACTCGCCGAAAAGGATTGGACGGGCCGAGCGCCGCACTTGTAGCCTGCACGCGACCGTGACACCGCCCGAGGAGGTGAGACCCATGAACGCTGTATCGACGTGGGTGCTCCCCCTTCCCGTCATGGCCGGCGACTGACACAGGTGTCGCCGGGAGCGCCTCGACCACAAGGCACTCCCGAAAGGCAACACCCATGAACTCTGGGCAGTTCACCGCCGAGCCGTCGTCCGAGGACACGGCCGAGCGCGACTTCGACGTGATCATCGCCGGCTGCGGGCCGACCGGCGCGATGCTGGCCGCCGAGCTGCGGCTGCACGATGTGCGGGTACTCGTTCTGGAGAAGGAGACCGAGCCCGCGTCGTTCGTCCGGATCGTCGCCCTGCACATGCGCAGCATCGAGCTGATGGCCATGCGCGGACTGCTGGACCGCCTCCTGCGGCACGGCAGGCAGCGCCCGGTCGGCGGAGTCTTCGCCGCCATCCCCAAGCCCGCGCCCAAGGACCTGGACTCCGAGTACGCCTATCTGCTGGGCATCCCGCAGCCGGTCGTCGTCCGGCTCCTCGAGGAACACGCGGTCGACCTGGGCGCGCGCGTCCTGCACGGAGGCGCGGTCGCCCGTTTCGAGCAGGACGGCGAGGGGGTGACCGTGGAGTTGGCCGACGGGCGACGGCTGCGTTCGCGCTACCTCGTCGGCTGCGACGGCGGCCGCAGCACGGTGCGCAAACTGCTGGGCGTCCCCTTTCCCGGCGAGCCCTCGCGGAACGGGACGCTGATGGGCGAGATGGAAGTGGGGGTGCCCGCGGAGGAGGTCTCCGCCGGGGTGGCCCGAGTCCGTGAGACCCAGCAGCGGTTCTGGCTGCGGCCCTTCGGCGCGGGCGTCTACAGCGTCGTGGTCCCCGCCGCGGAAGTCGGTGACCGCGCGCAACCGCCCACCCTGGAGGACTTCCGGCGGCAGTTGCGCGCCGTCGCCGGAACCGACTTCGGCGTGCACTCGCCGCGCTGGCTGTCCAGGTTCGGGGATGCCACCCGGCTGGCCGAGCGCTACCGGGTCGGGCGGGTACTGCTGGCCGGTGACGCGGCACACATCCATCCGCCCACCGGTGGGCAGGGACTCAACCTGGGCCTCCAGGACGCGTTCAACCTCGGCTGGAAGCTGGCCGCGCGGATCCGCGGCTGGGCGCCGCAGCCACTGCTGGACACCTACCAGGCCGAGCGCCGTCCGGTCGCCGAGGACGTACTGGACAACACCCGCGCCCAGATGGAACTGCACTCCACCGAACCGGGCGCGCGGGCCGTGCGCCGGCTGCTCACCGAACTGATGGACTTCGACGAGGTGAACCGCCGGCTCATCGAGAAGGTCACCGCGACCGGCATCCGCTACGACCTCGGTGCGGGCCCCGACCTGCTCGGCCGCCGGATGCCGGACATCGGCGTCGAGCAGGGCAACCTCTACGGTCTGCTGCGTCGCGGTCGCGGCCTGCTGCTGGACCGCACCGGACGCCTGACCGTCGGCGGCCGGTCGGACCGGGTCGATCAGCTCGCGGACCCCACCGCGGAGCTGGACGTACCGTGCGTCCTGCTGCGCCCGGACGGCCACGTCGCCTGGATCGGCGACGACCAGCGGGACCTGGACGAGCACCTCTCCCGCTGGTTCGGCGAGCCCACCGGCTGACCCGGCGGCCGACGGGGCGGCCGCTCAACGGGACGGCTGGACCTGGTCGAAGACGGCGAGGGCCGCGGCGGGATCCGGGCTCACGAGGCGATCCAGACCCGCCGCCGTGATCTTCGCCCACCGTCCGGCCCGTGCCCACATCCGTTCCTCGAAGGCGCGGACGGCGTCGTCCGGATCCGCGGGGCCGTCGGCGAGGGACTCGGCCAGCTCGGCGCCTTCCAGCAGCGCGAGGTTGGCGCCCGCCCCCAGGGGAGGCATCAGATGGGCGGCGTCGCCCAGAAGCGTCACTCCGGGGACGTGGGCCCAGGTGTGGGACACGGGCAGGACGTACAGGGGGCGGTGGACGAACGCGGTGCCGTGGCGGAGGAGGTCGAGGACGGGAGCGGTCCAGCCGTCGAACAGCGCCAGAAGACGCGACCGCACTGCCTCCGGGTCCCCGGGGTCGAGGTGCGCGTGCCAGTCGAGTGGCGCGCGGAACTGGGCGTGCACCTTGACGTGGCCGCCGCTGTTGCGCTGGGCGACGACGGCGCGGTTCACGCCGTACACGGCCACCGAGCCGTCGCCGACCAGCGTGGCGAGGTCGGGGTGACGGGTGTCGACGTCGTCCAGTGAGGTCTCGACCATGGTGACGCCGGTGTAGTGCGGCGTCACCGGGGAGAGCGCCGGGCGGGTGCGGGACCAGGCGCCGTCCGCGCCGATGACCAGGTCGAACGCCTCCTGGCGCCCGTCCTCGAAATGGACCAGTACGCCGTCCCGGGCCCCCGGCACCACCTTCGTCACACGCTCGCCCCACCGGACGTCGAGCGGGCCGAGCAGCAGGTCACGGAGTTGCCCGCGGTCGATCTCCGGATTGGCCCGTTCCGCCGGATCCGGTCGCCAGTCGCGCAGTACGGTCCCGTCCGTGTCCAGGATGCGCATGGCCTGGCCCTCGGGCCGGGACAGCGCCTGGAACTCGGCCAGCAGTCCCGCCTTGGCCATGGCGAGCTGGCCCAGCCCTTCGTGCAGGTCCAGGGTGCCGCCCGGGGGGCGGGCGTCGGGGGCGGGATCGCGTTCGAGGACGGAGACGGGGCGGTCGTGGCGGTGCATGACACGGGCGAAGGCAAGGCCCGCGGGGCCGCCGCCGACCACGGCGATACGCCGCCTCATATAGGTACGTTGTCTCATGTCGATACACTGTATTTTCGGTCTACGACGTATCGCAACAGTACGGTGGGAGCATGACTGTCTGGGACCGGCCGGAGCCGCCGCACCGCCCCGTGCCGCTCGACCGCGAGCGGATCGTCGCCGCCGCGGTCGCGCTCGCCGACGAGGGCGGCCTGACGGCGGTGTCCGTGCGCAAGGTGGCGGCCCGGCTGGACGCCGGGCCGATGCGGCTGTACGGATTCATCTCCACCAAGGACGAGCTGTTCGACCTCATGGTGGACGCGGTGTACGCCGAGATCCTCCCCGAGGAACGGGCCGGTGACTGGCGGGAGGCATTGCGCGTCCTGGCCCACCGGACCCGGCAGGCCGCTCTGCGGCATCCATGGCTGGCCGACCTGCTCGGCGGCCGCCCGGCCCTCGGGCCCAACGGTCTCGCCGTGGCCGAGGCGACCCTGGCCGCGCTCGACGGCCTGGCCGACGTCGACACCGTCATGCGCGCCGTGGAGACGGTCAGTTCCTACTTCACCGGAGCCGTCCGGCGCGAGATCGCGGACCTGCGGGCGGAGCGCGCCACGGGCCTGTCCAAGCCCGAGTGGCAGCGCGCCCACGGTCCGCACCTGACCCGGATGCTGGCCACGGGCCGTTTCCCGGCGCTGGCCAAGGCCGTGCACGACGGCACGCACGTGGATGCCGAGGAGTCCTTCGCCACCGGCCTGGACTGGGTCCTCGACGCCGTTGCCGTCAGACTCACCCGGACGCCGGGAAGCTGACGTCCGCGCCTGCTCACCGCGGGTGGCGGGCACCGCGGGATTCCCCGGACCGGTCCCCGACCGGGCGCGTTCAAGAACGACGGCCGTCTCTCGGTGCCGCGTCGCCCTCCGGTGGGTACGGAACCGGTCAACAACGCCTCGACGAGAGACTGGACATGACTGGACACCAATCCGCTCACCACCCGCCTCGGCGCGTCGGCGTCGTCGCCGAGTCCTTGCCCGGGGAGACGCGCGTCGCCGCGACGCCTTCGACGGTTCGCCTGCTCCTCGGCCTCGGCTACGAGGTCGTCGTCGAGTCGGGGGCCGGCGCGGCCTCCGGCTTCGCCGACGGGGCCTACGCCGAGGCGGGGGCGAGCGTCGGCGAGGCCTGGGCCGCGGACGTCGTACTCAAGGTCAACGCGCCGACCGCCGACGAGACCGCCGCACTGCGCGAAGGTACGACGCTGGTGGCCCTCCTGGCACCGGCGCAGCGGCCCGAACTGCTCGAGGCGCTCTCCGCGCGGGGCGTCACGGCGCTCGCCCTGGACGCGGTGCCGCGCATGTCGCGGGCGCAGTCGATGGACGTGCTCAGCTCCATGGCGAACATCGCCGGGTACCGGGCCGTGATCGAGGCCGCGCACGTCTTCGGCCGCTTCTTCACCGGGCAGGTCACCGCGGCGGGCAAGGTGCCGCCGGCGAAGGTCCTCGTCGCCGGGGCCGGGGTCGCGGGGCTCGCCGCCGTCGGGGCCGCCTCCAGCCTCGGCGCGATCGTCCGCGCCACCGACCCCAGGCCGGAAGTCGCGGACCAGGTGCGGTCCCTGGGCGGCGAGTACCTCGCGGTGGACGTGGCGCAGGAGGAGAGCGCCGACGGCTACGCGAAGGCCACATCGGCCGACTACGACCGTGCCGCGGCCCGGCTCTACCACGAACAGGCCCGTGACGTGGACGTCGTCATCACCACCGCGCTGATCCCCGGACGGCCCGCCCCGCGCCTGCTGACCGCCGCCGACGTGGCGGCGATGCGGCCCGGCAGTGTCGTCGTCGACATGGCCGCCGCCCAGGGCGGCAACGTCGAGGGGACCGTCGCGGGCCGGACCGTGGTGACCGGCAACGGTGTGACCCTCATCGGCTACACGGACCTGGCGGCCCGGCTGCCCGCCCAGGCCTCGCAGCTGTTCGGCACCAATCTGGTCAACCTGCTCCGGCTGCTCACCCCGGGCAAGGACGGCCGGATCGTCATCGACTTCGACGACGTGGTGCAGCGGACCGTGACCGTGGTCCGAGCGGGCGCGGTCACCTGGCCTCCCCCACCGGTCGCCGTGTCGGCGGCCCCGCCCGCCACCGCGCCCCCGGCGGCGTCGCCCGCCGCGCCGGTGGGCGGGAGACCGCGCCGGCTCACCCCGGCGGGGCGCTTCGGCCTGATCGGCCTCGGCATGCTGGCGACCTTTCTGCTGGTCGCCTTCGCTCCCGCCCAACTGGCGCAGAACTTCACGGTGTTCGCGCTGGCGGTGGTCATCGGCTACTACGTGATCGGCAAGGTCCACCACTCCCTGCACACCCCGCTGATGTCGGTGACCAACGCCATCTCGGGGATCGTGGTGATCGGCGCCCTCGTGCAGATCGGGCACGAGAGCACGCTCGTCACCGTGCTGTCCTTCGTGGCGATCCTGCTGACGAGCGTGAACATATTCGGAGGTTTCGCCGTCACCCGCCGCATGCTGTCCATGTTCTCGAGAGGCGAGTCCCGATGACGTCCATGACCGCCTCCCGCGCCGCCGACCTGGTGGCCGCCCTGCTGTTCGTCCTGAGCCTCGCCGGCCTGTCCCAGCACCGGACGTCACGCGCCGGTGTCGTGTACGGCATCGCGGGGATGGCCCTCGCCCTCGCGGCCACCGTCGTGGTCTCGGCGCGGAGCGTGTCCGCCGGGCCCGTCGCGCTGATCCTGCTCGCCATGGTGATCGGCGCCGCGATCGGCCTGTGGCGGGCGCGGCGCGTGGAGATGACGCAGATGCCCGAGCTGATCGCGGTGCTGCACAGCTTCGTCGGTCTCGCGGCCGTCCTGGTCGGCTGGAACAGCTATCTCGAGGTCGAGGCGCACGGCTCGCGGGGCCGGATCGCCGCCGATCTGATCGGCATCCACCACGCCGAGGTGTTCATCGGCGTCTTCATCGGCGCGGTCACCTTCACCGGCTCCGTGGTCGCGTACCTGAAGCTCTCCGCGCGGATCAAGTCCCGGCCGCTGACGCTGCCCGGCAAGAACGCCCTCAATCTGGGTGCGCTGGCCCTGTTCGCGGTGCTGACCGTCTGGTTCACCGTCAGCCCGGGCCTGCCTTTGATGGTGGCGGTCACGGTCCTGGCGCTCGCCCTGGGCTGGCACCTGGTGGCCTCCATCGGCGGCGGCGACATGCCCGTCGTCGTCTCGATGCTCAACAGCTACTCCGGCTGGGCCGCGGCGGCGGCCGGCTTCCTGCTCGACAACAACCTGCTCATCGTCACCGGTGCGCTGGTCGGCTCCTCGGGTGCGTATCTGAGCTACATCATGTGCCAGGCGATGAACCGTTCCTTCCTCTCCGTCATCGCGGGCGGCTTCGGCATCGAGGCTCCGCCCGGCGAGGCGCGGGAGCAGGGCGAACACCGTGAGGTACGGGCGCCCGAGGCGGCGGAACTGCTCGCTCGGGCGCGGTCCGTGGTGATCACCCCCGGTTACGGCATGGCCGTGGCGCAGGCCCAGCATCCGGTCGCGGAGCTGACCCGGCGGCTGCGGGAGCGCGGCGTCGAGGTGCGCTTCGGCGTTCATCCCGTCGCGGGGCGGCTGCCCGGGCACATGAACGTACTGCTGGCCGAGGCCAAGGTGCCCTACGACATCGTCCTGGAGATGGACGAGATCAACGACGACTTCGCGGACACCTCGGTCGTGCTGGTCATCGGCGCGAACGACACGGTCAATCCGTCGGCGACCGACGACCCCGCCAGTCCGATCGCGGGTATGCCCGTGCTGCGGGTCTGGGAGGCGGAGCAGGTCGTCGTGTTCAAGCGCTCGATGGCCTCCGGCTACGCGGGCGTGCAGAACCCGCTCTTCTTCCGGGACAACACCAGCATGCTCTTCGGCGACGCCAAGCAGAGCGTCGAGGCGATCCTGGAGGCTCTCGGGTCCGGAACCGGACGAGACTCTCGGGCCGCCGCGCAGGGGGTGACGGCGGTGCGGTGACGGCGGTGCGACGCCGGCGGTGCCGGCCCCGTGGGCGCCGCGCGGAGGCCTCACGCGTGGTCCGTCTCGAACGCTTGCGCGACTGCGAGGCTGTCCTCGTACACGTGGTGGCGGGTGACGAGGCCGTTCTCGACCGTCAGGTGGAGGGCGAACCGGGCGCGGTACGCGCGTCCGGTGGGGCGGGCGGTCTGGCGGATCTCGCCGAACACGACCGCGTCGTTCCCGTCGACGAGGATGCGCTCCACCTCGGTGTCCGCCTGCTCCGGCAGGTGGTGCTCGGCGAGCTCCCGGTAGTGGGCCGCCGCGTCCGCCCGGGTGGACCGGTGACGGATCCACGGCGTGGCCGGACGACCGTGCTCGGCCTCCGGCCAGTCGAGCCTCCAGTCGCCCCGGTCGGCGTACAGCCCGGCGATGTGCTCGGGGTCGCCCGTGCCGATCCTGCGCAGCAGGTCCTCCACCACGGAGCGGGTGTTCGTCGATGCGGGCGCGGACATGACAGGCCTCCTCCTGGTCCGCGTCCCGTCGACGCGGAGCCACCGCCCATCCTGTCGGCCCGTGCGCGGCGGGGCGATTACCTCCGGGGTAGGGCGGGCGGGGGCTTCCTCAGGGCCCCTCCAGCCACTGGGCGAGCGCGGCCGCCTCGCTGTGGTCCACATCCTTGGTGGCCGTGAGCAGGGTCACCTTGGCCCCGGCCACCAGGTCGCGCAGGCGCTCCAGCGCGGCCTGGTGGCCGGGGTCCTCCAGTTCGGCGAAGTAGCGGCGCCGGAACTCGTCGTAGCGCTGCGGATCGTGGTGGTACCAGCGCCGCAGATCGGCCGACGGTGCGACGTCGCGCAGCCACGCGTCCAGATCGGCCTTCTCCTTGCTCACACCGCGGGGCCACAGCCGGTCGACGAGCACGCGCTTGCCGTCCCCGGGCGTGGGATTCTCGTAGATTCTGCGGTATCCGACCCGTGCCGTCATGATCCACCTTCCCGAGAGGACCCGGGCAGCGACTTCCGTTCAAGTGAACCGCCGCGGGCGGGCCCAAACACGGGGGGGGGCGTGCGGTGACGGCGGCGTCAGTCGCGCACGTACGGCCAGCCGGCCAGTCCCTCCGCGCCGGGAGGCTGCGCGACGGCCTGGTCCACGGAGTCGTGGAAGGAGTAGACCGCGCCCAGGCCGCCGAGCGCGAAGACGTGCAGGAGCCGCCGGTCCGCACAGGCGATCCGCAACGACCCGTGATGAGTCCGGATGAGCTTGGTCACGGCCACGATCATGCCGAGGCCCATGGAGTCGATGAAGGGCGTGTCGCACAGGTCCAGTACGAAGTGCCGGTGGCCCTCGGCGAGGCGCCGGCCGACCTCGGCCCGGACGAGCGGCGCGAAGGCGATGTCGATCTCGTCGTCCGCCCGGACGACCGTCCAGCCGTTCGCCACCTGACAGCCGACCTGCCCGTACGGCCCTGCGACGCCCTGCTCACTCACGTTCCGGTTCTCCTTGCGACCGTGCCCGATTTGCCCGTCTCATCCAGGAAACGCGGTGCGGCCGCGATGCCACAAGAGCCCGGTTTTCAGATGGTGAGCGAGAGCCCCCGGGACACCCGTTCCGCGGTGGCGAGCAGCGTCGTCACGGCGTCGTCCAGGCAGGCCGTGCGGTTGATGTCCAGGGAGATGCCGAGCGATCCGATGGTGTCGCCCCGGCGGACGGGAACCGCGACGCAGGCGGTGCCCAGACGGTACTCCTCCAGGTCGGTCACGGCCGGGCCCCGCGGGGAGGCGTCGAGGCTCCGCAGCAGCTGGGCGCGGTAGGTGATGGTGCGCGGCGTGAGATCGTTCATCGCGTGGCGGGAGAGGTAGTCGGCGCGGGCCTCGGCGTCCAGCTCGCGCAGCACGCTCTTGCCGAGCGCCGTGGCGTGTCCCGCGTCCTCGAAGCCGACCCAGAGATCCACCCGGGGCGCCTTCGGGCCGTCCACGATCTCCGCGACCCTGATCTCGCCGTCCTCGTAGAGGGTCAGGTACGCCGCGGCCGACAGGTCGTCGCGCAGCTCGGTGAGCGTGGGACGGACCCTGCTGAGCGCCGTCTGGTCGCGGCTTCCCGCGTGCAGCGCGCCCAGCCGCTCCCCCAGGACGAACGTGCCGTCCTCGAGTTTGCGCACATAACCGTCGTGGACCATGGTGCGCAGCAGGTGGTAGGTGGTGCCCAGGGCCAGACCCGTCTCGCGCGCCAGCTGCTTGGCCGGTACGCCGCTCTCGTGGGCGCCCACGGCTTCCATCAGGCGAAAGGCTCGCCGCACCGAGGAGATGAGCGTGGGGCCCTCCTGACCGCTCACCCCTCCACACTGCGCCCCACCGCAGGGGTCCGGCAAGTGCGCGCTACGGCTTGATGCCGACCCCGGCCCACAGGCTGACCTGGGCGTCGGTCGGGGCGTCGGGGCCGGCGGGCAGGTCCGGTCGCCAGCGGTGACCGACGGTGACGCCGGGGGTGAGGAGGTCGAGCCCGTCGAAGAAGCGGGCGACGTCCTTCTGCGAGCGGAACCGCACCGGCGTGCCCGCGCCGGTGTAGATGTCGGTGACCTTCTCCCAGGTGGGCGGGTCGAAGTCGGGCGTGCAGTGGCTCAGCGCGAGCGCGCTGCCCGCCGGGAGGGCCGCCATCAGCCGGTCGACGATGCCGTACGGGTCGCCGGCGTCGGTGATGAAGTGCATCAGGGCGTTCAGCGACAGGGCGACCGGCCGGGACAGGTCCAGCACCTCGGCCAGTTCGGGCGCGTTCAGCAGGGCGCCGGGGTCGTTGACGTCGGCCTCGATGTAGGTGGTGCGGCCCTGCGGGGTGCTGCGCATGAGGCGCTCGGCGTACTTCAGGACGAGCGGGTCGTTGTCGGCGTAGACCACGCGGGCCTCGGGGACCACGGACTGTGCCACCTGGTGCACGTTCGGCTCGGTGGGGATGCCCGTGCCGATGTCCAGCCACTGCCGGATGCCGTGCTCCTGTGCCAGTACCCGAGTGGCACGGTGCATGAAGGCGCGGTTCTCCCGGGCGCAGGTGAAGATGCCCGGGTAGGCCTCGGCGACCGCTTCCGCCGCCTGCTTGTCGACCGGGAAGTGGTCCTTGCCGCCGAGGTAGAAGTCGTACATGCGGGCCGAGTGCGGCCTGCTGGTGTCGAGGCCCCGCGCGCCCCGGGTGCTGCTCATCGCGTTTCCTTCCCGCGGCCGGCCGTCAGGTGGTCGGCCATGCCCTGCTTGACTCCTCGGACGAACGCGCCGATCTCCTCGCGCGTGTAGATGAGTGCGGGGCCGGCCGGGTCCGTCGACTGACGCACGGCGATGCGGCCGTCGTCGAGTTGCTTGGTCTCCACGCACTGGCCGCCGTTGGGGCCGCTCCACGGGCGCTCCCAGCCGCTTTCGCCGAGGTCGCGGGCGGGCATCCCGTTGTGGACGGGGACATCGGTGGTGCTCATGAGTACTCCTTGCGCATGCGGTTCAGGAGTGCCGTGCTGGCCCGGGTCGAGGTGAGCAGCGACATCCTGTTGTGCGCCTCCAGGTGCGCGACGACGTCGGCCCGTTCGTCCAGGTACATCGACGCGGAGAGGATCTCGCTGTAGACGACGTCGGGCAGCTCCGGCTCCTCGAACCGGAAGTAGGTGAAGGGGGCGCAGGCCCCGACGTGGGCGCCGACGGCGAAGGGCAGGATGTCGATGCTGACGTGCTCCAGCTCGGACGCCTCCAGGAGCCGGTCGATCTGCTCGCGCATCACTTCCGGACCGCCGACGACCCGGTGCAGGACCGCTTCCTCCATGACCACCCAGAGGGTCGGCGCGTTCTCCCGCTCCAGCAGGCTCTGCCGGCGCAGCCGCAGGCCGACGCGGCGCTCCAGCTCCTCGTCGGAGCCGTTCGGAAAGCCTCCGCCCAGGACGCCGCGGGCGTAGGCGGGGGTCTGGAGCAGCCCGGTGACGTAGTGGGGTTCGTAGGTGCGCAGCGTGCCGGCACCGGTCTCCAGACTGACGTACGCGGTGAACCAGTTGGGCAGCACGTCGCGGTAGGCGTGCCACCAGCCCGGTTTGTTGGCCTGCTCGGCGAGTGCGACGAACTCGTCGATCTCCTGCTGTCCGGTGCCGTAGGTCTGCAGGAGCTTCTCGACGTACAGGGGTTTGAGGGCGACTTCGGCCTTCTCCAGCCGGCGGATCGTCAGGGGTGTCACCCGGAGTGCCTTGGCGGCGTCGGCCAATGAGGCACCCGCGCTCTGCCGCATGTCATGGAGCCGGCGCCCCAGGATCATGCGCAGCACCGTCGGGGCGCTGGTGCCCGCGCCGGACCGAGCTTCACTCACGCCCCCACCTCCTGATGGGCTGTCACCGGCGCCATTGTGACAGCGACTTGATGACGACACCAGACTGAACGGGTCTTTCTGAAATTATCAGGGATCCGGTTGCAGGCTGAACTCGACGGCGAGCATAGTTGCGTTCGTGAGCATCGCGCCCGTCCTCACTGGAAGGCGATCACCGTGACCCCCCACACGAGCCCTTCACCCGGACTGTTACCACCGGCGCGCCCCGGCCTGGAACACTGGTTCGGCCTTCCCTCGCTCCGGATCAGCGTGCGGACGGCGCGCGACACGGTCCGCCGGCAGCTTCGCACCTGGCGGCTCCCCGGCGACGTGTGCACCGACGCGGTGCTGCTCGTCTCGGAACTGGCGACCAACGCCGTGCTCCACTCGGGCAGCGACCACATGCTGTGCGGCCTGTCGCTGACCCCGCACGAGCAGCTGCGGATCGAGATGCACGACGACGGGCGGACCTCGGCCCGCCCGGCCGGTTGCGGCTCCGGCCCGCAGGACGAGAGCGGCCGGGGGTTGTTGATCGTGCAGCAGCTCGCCGACTCGTGGGGGACGGCCCGGTCCGGCCGCACCGGGGGCAACACCGTCTGGGCGGTTCTGCGGGTCGACTTCTGACCCGCACCGGGGCACCGCGCCCCTGAGTACGAGCTGAGTATGCGCGCTCATGTCCCGACGCGTGTCGAGGACCACACTCCGAGGCATGACGAATCTTCCGCCCCCGGCCGAGGAGCTGCGGTTCCTGGACGCCGAGCTGCGGCAACTCGACCTGCGCCGCGCCGCCCTGCTGCGGCGCCGGGCGTGGCTGGTCCACACGCTGCGGGCGAGCGCCGCCCGGCAGCCCGCCCTCGGTCCCGGGGCGGCGCCGGTGGGACCGTCCGCAGGCACCGGTACCGCCGCACGCCGTCCGGAGGCCACCGCGCCCGGCGTGCAGAACGTGCTGCTGGTGCTCGGTGGCGTACTGCTGACGATCGCGGCGATCGCGTTCACCCTCGTCAGCTGGGGTCACCTGGGGATCGCGGGCCGCGCTCTGGTGCTCGGTGCGCTGACCGCGGGGGCGCTCGGTGTGCCGGTGGCGCTGCTGCGGCGCGGGCTGAGGTCGACGGCCGAGGCGGTGGCCGCTCTCGGGACCGCCCTGACCGTCCTCGACGCCTACGCGCTCCACGAGGTGGCGTTCACCGGCACGGACGGTGTCGGGTACACGGCCACCGCGTCCGCCGTCCTGGCGACGCTGTGGGCCGTGTACGGCGTGTGCCTCGGGCTCCGGCATCCCCTCCCGCTCGCCGTGGCGACCGCCCATCTGCCCCTGCTCCTGTGGGCGGTCGCCGTCGGAGCGGGTCCGTACACGCTCACGGCGGTGTCGCTGGTGACCGCCGCCGGCGGCACCGCTGTCGCGCTGCGCGCCGCGCCGCTGCCGGTGCGGATCGTCGCCGTCACCGGCGCGCTGGGCACGGGCGCCGCCGGTGTGCTGTCGGCCGGGTGGCTCTGCTGGAGCGCGTCCGGCCCGGGCCCGGCCGCACGGGCGGCGGCGCTCCTGCTCGTGGCGGCGGCGCTCGCGCTGGTGGCCGGCCGCTTCGTTCCCCGTCCGGAAGTCTCCATGGGCGCCGCCCTCGCGGCCGGCCTGTGCGTGGTCGCCGGGGCCGGTGGGGTGCTGCGGGCGACGGTGCCCGGCGAGTGGACGGTGCCGGGGTGCCTGGCCTGCGCGATCGCCCTGCTGGCGGCGGAGCGAACGCCCCTTCACCGGCCCTTGCGGCAGGGACTGGTGCGCGCTTCGGCGGCGGTTCAGGGCCTCGCGGTGCTGTGGACGCTCCCCCTGGTCACCGGATGCGTCCTCGGTCCGGCGGTCCGGGTTGCGCGGCCCTGGTCCGGTACGCCGCAGGATTTCCGGGACGCCGTGTTCGCGGGCCTGCCCCGGCCGCCGTACGCGGGCACCGCGCCGCTGGTCCTCGCCGTGGTGGCCGCGGTGCTGGTGGTGGCCGGACGCCGCGGGGCCCGGCGCCCGGCGTTCACGGTGGGGGCGCTGGTCCTCGGCTGGGCGGCCCTCCTCGTCCTCCCGGCGGTACTCCAACTGCCTTACGCGGCCGGTCTGGTGACGCATGCGGTCGTGGTCGCGGCGGCCCTGTCCTTCGCGGTGCGGTCCGGCCGCGCCGACGAGCGGCTGTCGCCGCCGGCCCTCACGGCCCTCCTGCTGGCGCTCGTCGCCTCGGTGAGCCTCGCCCTCGCCTCGGCGGCCTCCGAGCCCGCGACGATCGCCGTACTCGCGACCCTGACGGTCCTGTTCGCCGCCGCCGGGCTCCGCCCGGGGCCCGCGCCCTTCACGGCGCCCGCCGCCCTCTGCCACGCCACGGCTCTGGCCTGCGCGATCGGTGCGTCGGCGGGCCGGCCGCCGCACCACACGGCGCTGCTGGTCCTCGTCGTGCCCGCCGTCGCCGCCCTGATCGCGTCGCGGACGGGTCGGTCGCGCGCCACCGTACCGGTCGAGGTGGCGGGTGCGGCCGCGGGGCTGCTCGCGCTCGCGCTCGCCGTGCCGGAGCCGACGATGCTCGCCCTGGTGCTCTCCCTCTGCGGTGCCGTCGCGGCGGCCACCGCGCTGCGCCCGGAGCGGCGGGCGGCCGGTTGGGCGGCGGCCGCGCTGTTCCTGCTGGCCACCTGGGTGCGCCTGGCGGCGTGGGACGTCGCCGCTCCGGAGGCCTACACCCTGCCGGTGACCGGACCCGTGCTGGTCCTCGGACTTCTGCGCCGGCGCCGGGATGCCGCGGTGTCGTCGTGGGCGGCGTACGGCTCCGGGCTGGCCGTCACCCTGGTGCCGAGTCTGCTCGCCGCCTGGGACGACCAGCACTGGCTGCGTCCGCTGGCGCTCGGCGTCGCCGCGCTCGCGGTGACGCTGGCGGGCGCCCGGCACCGGCTCCAGGCGCCACTGGTCCTCGGCCCGGCTGTGCTCGCGCTGGTGGCGCTGCACGAACTGGCCCCGTACCTCACCCAGGTCGTCGGCGCGCTCCCCCGCTGGGCTCCTCCCGCCCTCGCCGGTCTCGTGCTGCTGGTCCTCGGCGCCACCTACGAGCAACGGCTGCGGGACGCCCGGCGCCTGAGGGAGGCACTGGGGCGGCTCGGCTAGGACCTGTCCGGCGGACCAGGTCGCCGGGTCTGCGTGTGCGCGAGCGAGGGGCCTCGTGTCCGACCCGTGCAGCTTTGCGGCCGGGGTCATGGAACCCGGACGAGGCCACCCATCTTGCCGTGGGCCATTGACCGGCTTCGTGGTAACACGAAGTGATCGCATTCGAAAGGGCCGACTCATGGGTATCTTCAGCCGCCGCCAGACCGCCACCGTCGAGCAGCCGTCGGCCGCCGGGCAGGACCCGTTCGCCGCGCGGTCCGCGACAGCGGTCGCCACGCCCGACCCGGCCCTTCGCGCGCTGACCGGGCGATGGACCATCGACCGCCCGCACAGCCGGATCGGGTTCTCCGTGCGGCACGCGATGGTCACCACGGTCCGCGGGGCGTTCACCGACTACGACAGCACGCTCCACTTCGACGGAGCCCGCCCCTCGGAGTCCCGGGCCGACCTCGTCATCCGCGTGGCCAGCGTCGACACCGGCGTGGAACAACGGGACGCCCACCTCGTCGGCAAGGACTTCTTCGACGCGCGGCGCCACCCGGAGATGACCTTCCGCTCCACCTCCACCGCCCAGGAGTCCGCGGAGAGCTTCCGCATGACGGGGGACCTCACCATCCGGGACACGACCCGCCCCGTCGAACTCCAACTGGACTACCTCGGCTCGGTCGTGGACCCCTTCGGCTACGAGCGGGCGGGTTTCGACGGAACCACCACCATCGACCGCAGGGACTGGGGCCTGGTCTACAACCAGCGGCTCGAGGCAGGCGGCAGCATGGTGAGCGAGAAGGTCCGCCTGCAGTTCGACATCTCCGCGATCCGCTCCTCCTGAACCCTACGACCGGGGCGCGGCGCACGGGCGCAGGACCATGAGCGAGTCCTCCTCAGCCGCGACCATGGCGAAGGGGAACCGGTCGAGTTCGAGGCAGAGGGCGACGTCATCGGCGTGGGCGCCCTGCCGCACGCCCCGCGCCAGCTCGGTGGCGGCGCGCGAGGCGGCGGCACGGCGAAGGAACCCGGCGGCGTCCGCACCGCGCCCGGTTGCCCTGCGCGCGATGTACTGGGCGCACGCCAGGTCTTCCTCGGCCCGGCCGTCCTCGCCGGTGACCACGAACGTGACGTGCTCGGCGGCGCGTGTCCCGAGCACCCGGGCCGTCGCCTCCGCGACCACGAAGCCGGCGCACAGCACCAGCGACGCGTCCTTGACCGCGAGGGCGCCGACGGTCCCCGCCGTGGTCTTCTGCACGACGGTCCGTCCGGCGAGGTCGGCGGAGCGCAGCAGGCCCGGCGAGTTGACCAGGTCGAAACCGGGCGTGAGCGGCCCGTCCTTGAGCGCCACGCGGTCCGGGTCGCGCTCCTTGAGGGCCAGGGCCTCGTCCAGCGACTCGGCGAGAACGATCTTTTCCGCCCCTTGGGCGAAGGCCCACGCTGCCACGGTGAACGCGCGCATGACGTCGACGACGACCGCCACGGACGGAGTCTCGACCACCTCGGGTATGCCAACGAAACGAGTGTCCATTCCGGTCATGATCGCGCATGCCCGGCAGCACTGTCACCGGGCACGGCCCGCCGAGTCGTGGTCCGTCACCGCCGCGGTGAAACGCTCCGCGAGGGCGGCAGCAGCAGCACGCAGTTCCTTTCCGCCTTCGATGCGGAAGGCGAAGGGCACCCTCGCGAGCCAGTCCTGCGCGTACATGTCCGGGTTGCGGGTGCTGCCGAGAAGGACACAGCCGTCTCCCAGCGGTTCGAGCCGTCCCATGGGCGGGCGGATCCAGGGGGCGACCTCGGCCGGCGGGACGTCGAAGACCACGCGGGTGGCGAACTCCCATCCGGTGCCCAGGTTCTCCTCCAGCACCGCCACCGGGTCGAAGTCCACCGGCGCGTCGAATCCGCGGCCGGTGCTCCGGACCTCGCCGATCCGGTCGACCCGGTAGGTGCGGACGGCGTCGGCGCGGTGGGAGTGGCACAGCAGGTACCAGCGCCCGTGGCGGACGACGAGGGACCAGGGGTCCGCCTCCTCCTCCCACGCGTTGCCGGCCTCACTGCGGTACGCGAGCAGCACGCGGCGCCGGTGCGCGACGGCCTCGACGAGGGAACTGGTGACGGCCGGATCCGGGTGGGCCGCCAACGGGTCGGGGGCGGCGGCCGCGTACTCCCGCAGCAGTGCCGCCTGCCGGCCGACGCTCTCCGGCAGTGCCTTGACGACCTTGCCCAGCGCGGTACCGACGAGATCGTCGGCGTCGGCCAGGGCGGGCCTGCCGCCGAGTGCCGCCATGACGAGGCCGAGGGCCTCGGCCTGCGTGAAGTGCACGGGCGGCAGTCTCGTCCCGCGTCCCAGCCGGTATCCGCCGTGCGGTCCGCGGGCCGACTCCACGGGGATGCCCGCCTCCTTGAGGATTCCGACGTACCGGCGCGCCGCCCGCTCCGTCACGCCCAGCCGCACGGCGAGTTCGTCGGCCGTCGTGGTGGGGCGGGTCCGGAGGATCTCCAGGGCGCGCAGCGCTCGCGCGGTGGGGCCGGGGTCGTTGGGCACGGGAGCAGGGTAGTCGGCGCGGCGTGGCGCGGCGCGGGCGCGGGCGCGGGGGAGGTCCGGCGGCGGTGGTCGGCGGTCGGTGGTTGGTGGTCGGCGGTCGGCGGTCGGCGGTCGGCGGTCGGTGAGGCAATCCGGCAGTGGATCGTCCGGATCTCCTCCTACGGTGGGGCCACGCAGACGAAGGGAACCGATCATGGACATCGTGCTCATCGGCGGCCTGTGGCTGAACGGATCCGTGTGGGAGGGCGTCGCGTCCGCGCTGGAGTCGCTCGGCCACCGTCCGGTGCCGCTCACGCTTCCGGGGCAGGGAGACGGTGCGGGGACCGCCACGCTGGACGATCAGGTGGCCGCGGTGCTGGCCGCGGTGGACGCGGCGCCCGGCAGGCCCCTGGTGGTGGGGCACTCCGCGGCCTGTGCGCTGGCCTGGCTGGCGGCCGACCGGCGGCCCGAGCGGGTGGCCAAGGTCGCGCTCATCGGCGGCATCCCGACCCCCGACGGCCGGCCGTACGCGGACTTCTTCGAGGTCAGGGACGGTGTGATGCCCTTTCCGGGCTGGGAGCCCTTCCAGGGGCCCGATGCCGCCGACCTCGACGAGGCGGCGCGGCGCGAGCTGGCGGCGGCCGCGATCCCGGTGCCCGAGGCCGTGGCCCGGGGTGTGGTGCGACTGTCCGACGAGCGCCGCTACGACGTGCCGGTCGTGGTCGTGTGCCCCGAGTTCACGCCCGCGCAGGCGCGGGAGTGGATCAGCGCGGGCGACGTTCCGGAACTGGCCCGGGCCAAGCGCGTCGACTACGCGGACATCGACTCGGGCCACTGGCCCATGATCACCCAGCCTGCCGAGCTGGCCCGGATCCTTGCCGCGGCGGCCGAGGGGAACTGACGGTCGCCGCGTCCCGGTGGGCCAAGGTCCGGGCTCAGTGGAGGCAGAGGCAGAACGGATGGCCGGCCGGGTCCGCGTAGACCCGCCAGTTGGCGCCCGGGCGGAGCTGGTCGGTCCGCTCCAGCACGGTCGCGCCCAGTGCGAGGGCCCGTTTCTCCTCGCCTTCGAGGTCGTCGACGTCGAAGTCCAGATGGAGCTGCTGGGGGTGGTCCTGGCCGGGCCATTCGGGCGCCCGGTAGCCGTCCACCCGTTGGAAGGCCAGCGGCGTCCCCTCGAAGTCGTGCACCTCCAGCCAGTCGGAGTCGTCCGGATCCGCGACCACCCGCCCGCCGAGCAGCTCCGCGTAGAACGACGCGAGCCGTACCGGATCCGCGCAGTCCAGCGCGACCGCCTGCAGCTTTCGAATCACGTCCGACACTCCTCGCTCTTCGTTCCCTCGCGTTACGCCCTTGTACCGGAACGTCCTACCCGGGGCGGCGGCGGGCATGCGCGACGGCGTGCCGCACCGGACTCCCCCTTCGCTCCACTCATGCACTTGGCGTTGCACGCACTGCGTGCATAATGGGTTCAAGAGTATGTCGCAGAGCCGCCGTGGAACCGGGGAGAGGACACCTGCCGTGAGTGACGCACTGGATCCCGAGGTACTGAACGCAGCCGTCGAGAACGTCCACCGCGCCGGGATGCCGGGCCTGTTCGCCGAGGTGCGGCACGGCGAACAGGTCTGGCGGGGCGCCGCGGGGGTCGCCGATGCCGACACCGGCCGCCCGGTCACCGCCGGCCTGCGCCACCGGGTCGGCAGCATCACGAAGACCTTCACCGCCGCCGCGGTCCTGCAGCAGGTCGAGCAGGGGCGGATCGGTCTCGACGCGCCGATCGGCCGGTATCTTCCGGGGCTCCTTCCCGACGGACGCGGCGAGGCCGTCACGGTCCGCATGCTGATGAACCACACCAGCGGTCTCGCCGAGTACCTGCCCCACGCCTACGCGTCCCTCAAGGCGTTCCCCGCCTTCGCGGACACCGGGCCCCAGAGCCTGGACGACCACCGGTTCACCCGGTTCGACCCCGCCGAACTGATCGCACTCGGCCTCGCCGCACCCGCCGTCGGCCCCCCGGGCGGCACTCCGGGCCTGTACTCGAACACCAACTACCTGCTCCTGGGCAAGCTCCTGGAAGAGGTGACCGGCAGCAGCGCCGAGCGCTGCATCACCCGGAACGTCATCGAGCGCGCCGGGCTCCGGGACACCGAGCTGCCCACCGGACCGTACGTGGGCGAGCCGCACTCGCGTCTCTACGAGTCCTGGTTCGGCATGATCGACCCACCGCGCGACTACAGCGTGTACGACATGTCGTTCGTGGGTCCGTCGGCGTCGCTGATCTCCACCGTCTCGGACCTCAACCGCTTCTTCGGGATGCTGCTGGCCGGCGAGATCGTGAGCCCGTCGTCGCTGGCGCAGATGGGGCGTACCGTGCCGGTCGTCTCCCAGGAAGGGCGGACGATCGAGTACGGTCTCGGCCTGTACCCGACACGAGCGCCCGGTCAGGACACCTTCTGGGGCCACGGCGGCACGGCTTGGGGCGCCGGGGCGCTGGCCGTGATCAGCGCCGACGGCAGCCGCCGCATGGCCGTCGCGGTGAACCTCCAGAGGTGGAACGCTCTCGACTCGGCGGGCAGGCCGCGGCCCCATCCCATCGACGACGCGCTCGCGGCCTTCCACCGCGTGGCGATGTACGGCTGACCGGAGCGCGCCGGTCCGAGGCGTCAGCCCGTGTGCAGGACCCGCAGGCGGCCGGGTTCCGCCGGATCCCGGTCCACGACCTGCACCGGCGCCCAGACCCATTGCCACACGCCGATGTCCGGCGTCCGGGAGAACCGGATCCGCCCCCGGGTGCCCTCGACCGAGACGTTCGCCCAGGATTCGGGGGTCCACGCCCGGTCCGGGCCGTGCGAACGCAGCATGTCGGCGAGGACCGTCACCGTGTCGTAGCCCTCGAAGGCGACGAAGGAGGGCGCTTCGGCCAGCCGCTCGCGCAGGGCCGTTGCGGCCCGTTCGCCGAGCGGGCCCAGGCGTTCGGGCAGGTAGCGCAGGAAGGGCACCGCGGCGCCGTCCGCGCCCAGCGACGTCGCCCATCCGGTGAACTCCGGCTGCCCGGCCGGGGCACCGATCATGATCCCGGCCAGGCGCCGGTCCCGGCGCACGGAGCGGACGATCGGCACGGCCGGTTCGGGGTGACTGACCAGGAGGAGGAGGGCGGTCGCGTGCCGGTCGACGAGCGTGTCGCACACCGACGCGGTGGTCGAGTCGCGCACGTCGATGTCGACGACGGTGCCGTCGTGCGGCGCGAGGCGGTCCCGCAGGATGCGGGCGCCGCGCGCCCAGTACACGCTGCTCGGGTCGATGGCCGCGGCGATGCGGCGGTGGCCCGCGGCGAGGAGGAAGTCCGCGTAGATCCGCCAGCCGTGGGACTGCGCCGGGGCGAGGCGCGCGACCCACGGCGTCGGCTGTTCGGTGAGCGCGTCGAGCACGGCCGACGCGCACAGGAACGGCACGCCCAGGGCATCGGCCCTGGCGGCAGCGGCACGCGCGACGACGCTGTGGTACTCCCCGGCCAGCGCGGCCACGCCCAGCCCGGCCAGTTCCTCCACGGCCGCCGCGGCCCGGTGGGGATCGGCCGCGGTGTCCCGCACCACCAGCTCCACCGGTCTGCCCATGATGCCACCGGCGTCGTTGACTTCCCCTACGGCCAGTTCCATTCCGGCGAGCAGGTGCCGGCCCGCCTCGTCCCAGCCCGGCCGGGTCAGCGGCACGAGAGCCCCGATCCGGACGTGCCCGTTCGTCTCGTCCCGCCCCGGCGGAGCCTCTTGGGTGACCATGCCGGTCATTGCATCCGCCCCCGCCGTCGACGGCAACCGATTATGCGCTCCGCGAGCCCGTCTTCCCCGACCCCAGTGACGTCGGTGAAGTCGTGTCGGTCGGCGGGGAGTTGTGGCAGTATCCGCTGTCATGTCACCGGTTGGCACGTCCCTGCCCGCCCCGTGGTCGCACCGGGCCGGGCGTCGTCTGTTCGTGGTGTTGCTCGTGCTGCTCCTCGCGGTGGGCACGTCGGCGGGTGAGGCCGGTGCGGCAGCCGGGGCCGGCGGGGCCGCGGCGACGCCCGATCGCGCCCGCTACGACGTGGACCTGCGCTCCGACGCCGACGGCGGCCACTGGACCGGGCGGCAGCGGGTGTCCTTCCGCAACGCGTCCGACCGGCCGCTGCGCGAGGTGTACCTGCGCCTGTGGGGCAACGGCGAGGACGGGTGCGGCACACCCGGCGGGCCCGGTGCGGCCGGCGTGCCCTCGCCCGTCGTCGTGTCGGGTCTGCGCGGTGGGACGGCGGACCCGCTCACGGTGAACTGCACGGCCCTGCGCATCGCCCTGCCGAAGCCGCTCGCGCACGGGGAGCGGGCGTCCGTGGCCTTCGACGTCTCGATCACGGTGCCCGGCCGCAATGCCCGCTTCGGCCGCGAGGGTGCCTTCCGCTTCCTCGGCAACGCCCTGCCGGTGCTGGCCGTGCACGACGCCGAGGGGTGGCACCTCGACCCGTACGTGGCCGTCGGCGAGAGCTTCTACGCCCTCGCCGGTGACTTCAGGGTCCGCCTCGACCACCCGTCGGACATGGCGGTGCCCGCGACGGGCCGCACCAGGACCCGCCCAGGGGCCCCGGGACGTTCGGTGACCCTCAGCCTCGCGGAGCGCGTGCGGGACTTCGCCTGGGCCGCGGGACCGTTCCGCACGGCGGCCCAGACCACGCCCGGGGGTATGCGCGTGAAGTCGTTCTGGGCACCCGACACCCCCGCCGCGGGCGTCCGCCTCGGCCGTGCGGAAGCCGTCGCCGCCGTCGACCGGTTCGGCCGCGAGTTCGGCCGCTATCCCTACGGCGAGGTCGATCTCGTGATGACCAGCGGGTTCGGTGGCGGTATGGAGTATCCCGGCCTCGTCCTGCTCGGCACCACCGAGGAGGGCAACGCCGTCGTCCACGAGCTGGCGCACCAGTGGTGGTACGGCATCGTCGGCAACGACGAGTACGGCTCGCCGTGGCTGGACGAGAGCTTCGCCCAGTACGCCAACTTCCGCTTCTACGGCCTGGAGACCCGCGACTGCTGGTCGGACGTCTACTGGCCCGACGAGGGCACCGAACTGACCGCCTCCATGGACTACTGGTCGCGGCACCGCGGCGAGTACCACCTCGTCTACACGGCCGGCCCCTGCGCCCTGGCCGACCTGGAACGCACCCTCGGCGCCGACACCATGGCCCGGCTCCTCAAGCGCTACGCCCGGGACCACTGGTACGGCGTCTCCACCACCGAGGACTTCAAGCGGGCCGCGCAGTCCATGACGGACGAGGACCTCGGCCCCTTCTGGGAGAGCCACCGCATCCGGTGACGGGGCCTCAGGTGACGTCCAGGTCGGCGTACAGCATGTCGTGGTCCGAGTGCGCCGTACGGGCCACGCGGTGCTCGCGCGGGGCGACGCCGCGCAGGAATACGTAGTCGAACTTGCTCTGCCAGTCCGTGGTCGGCTCGCAGGTGCCGACGGGCGCGGGGTGGCACTGCGGATCGGCGTCCGTGGCCAGGGACCACATGGGGTCGAGTTCGGAGGCTTCCGGTACGGCGTTGAAGTCGCCGACGACTACGGCGCGTTCGTGCCGGGCGACTTCCTTGGCGAGTACGCGGACCTGGTCCGTCCTGAACTCCTCCTGACGGCGCTGGGCGAGGTGCGTGTTGAACACCCGGACGGACCGGCCGCCCACCTCCGTGGTGACCGCGAGGTATCCGCGGTCCTCGGAGCCGCCGTCGGGGTACTCGACGTCGACCGCGTCCGTGATGGGTGCCGCCGAGAGGATGGCCTGGCCGAAGCCCCCGGGATTCCACGGCGCTCCCCCGCAACGGCCCCAGTCCTGCAGGACCGATCCGTGTGCGACGTGGTAGACGAGCCCGTGGAAGGCCTCCAGGTAGTCCCGGATCCTGTCGACGTCACGCGCGCAGGCCTCCTGCATGCCGATGACCTGGGGCGCGTGCGCGGCTATCTCCGCGGCCCGGTCGAGGTTGCTCGCGTCGCAGGGGTTGCACAGGTTCCACGTCATGACCCGGTCGGGTACGACGTCCTTGACGGCCTCGACGGGCAGCGACCTGCCGGACAGGGCACCGCCGGGGGCGCTGGGCCCCACCAGTGCCACGCAGGCCAGCGCCACCGCGCAGACGAGCAATCGCGAGCCGCCCCATTTGAGCACCGCCGCCTCCTCGGTGTGGACACACATGGCAACCGCCGTTCCCACGGACGAGGTTATGGCACCGCGGGGCGGGCCCGGGCACCGCCCGGCACACGCCTCGTCCGGCGGCCCGGGAGCGGCCGACGCCACGCCTGAGCCCTGAGCCACAACCACGGGTTGGGCAGCCCTATGCTCGCCCCCATGGATACCGAGGCGGTGCGATCGTTCGTCCGCGCGGCCGAGCTGGGGCAGCTGCGGCACGCGGCCGACGAACTCGGCGTGACGCAGCAGGCCGTCTCGAAACGGATCGCGGCCCTGGAGCGCGCACTGGACGTCCGGTTGTTCACCCGCACCCCCCGAGGGGTCGAGCTGACGCTCGACGGGCAGGCCTTCCTGCCGCACGCCCGGAACATCGTCGTGCACGTCGACCGTGCCGTCACCGCGATCCGACGAGGCTCGCGGGCGCTGCGCGTCGACGTCCTCGGCCTGCGGTCCGCGCAGGCCGTCGTCCTGCACGACTACTGGCGCTCACATCCCGGAACGGCACTCGACGTGGTGACGCTCAAGGTCGACGACCCGCGTCTGGCGGTGGCCGCCGTGCGGGCGGGCGACGTCGACGCCTCCTTCCGCTCGGTCACCGACCCGGCCGCGCTGCCGCCCGAGGTGCGGATGATCCACGCCTTCCACTCCCCGCTGGAACTCGTCGTCGGCCCGAGGCACCCGCTCGCCTCCGCACGCACCGTGACACCGGCCCGGCTGCGCGGGCACCGGATCTGGGTGCCCGGTATCGCGCCGGGCAGCGAATGGGCGGAGTTCTACGAGCAGCTGACCGCCGAGTTCGGCCTCCGGGTGGACGCCGCGGGCCCCAACTTCGGCAACGAGGTACTCCTCGACATCCTCGCCGACTCCGACGACGTGGCCACCCTCGTGGGCTCGCGCGACCGGTACGTCTGGCCGACCGGCCACGATCTGCGCCGCATCCCGATCGCGGGTCCCACCCTCGCCTACCCGCTCTCACTCCTCCTCCCCCGGGAGAATCCGCACCCGGGACTCCGGGCGGTCGTCAACCACTTCGCGAACCTGGCCCCGCTGCCCGAGGACACCTGGCTGCCCTCCTGGGCGACGGACCGGCCGGAGTAGAACCCACCGGACCACCGGCCCACCGGCCAAAGGCCCGCGGCACCGGCACGATCCGGCTGGGCCCGTGCTACTGGTCCACGATCGCCTCGACGATGCGCATCAACCGCTCCCCCGCCCGGTCGATGCTGCCGTTCTGCGTGCTGACCTGCGCCCCTTCGAGGACGAAGGTGATCTGGGCCGCGACCTGCTCGGCATCGGGCATCCCCGCCTCGGCACACATGCCGACCAGCCTGCGGGTCTGGCGGGCCTTGTGCTCCTCGATCACCCGTCGCGCGGGGTGGGAGCGGTCGGGCAGCTCGGCGAGGGAGTTGATGAAGGGGCAGCCCCGGTGCGAGAGTCCCGGCAGCCCGTCGGCGATGAAGCGGGCGAGGCCCAGGATCTGCTCCCTGGGCCGGCCGGGATGTTCGGCCTCGACGCGGTCGAAGGCCGCCTGGTACTCGGCGGCCAGGATCCGCAGCCATTCGGCGACGAGTGCGTCCTTGGTCTCGAAGTGCCGGTAGATCGCCATCTTGGTGGTCTCGGCCCGCTCGGCGATCGCCTGGACCCCCACGCGTCGGATGCCCTCGCTCTGGAAGAGCTCCTCGGCCGCGTCGAGGATGCGCTCGCGGGGCGGCAGCTTCGCCACTCTGCCCGGCCTTGCGGCGGTCGATGTCATGCCTGCTCCGTGATGTCCGGTCGATGGGGCCCTTCGCTCCTCTGCTACGGTACCAGCCCGTCCCACTCGATACCGCTCGGTATCATGTGGGACTCACAGGTACCTTCCGATCTCCCCAGGAGTGACAGTGAAAGTGTCCGAGTATGTGCGCCACGACGCGGTGGGTCTCGCGGAACTGGTGGCCAAGGGCGAGGTGACCCCCGCCGAGGTGGAGGCCGCCGCACACGAGGCGGTGCGGCGGGTCAATCCGCGGATCAACGCCGTCGTGGAGACCTGGCCGGCCGACGACCGGCCCGCCCCGGGCAGCACGCCGCTGGCCGGCGCGCCCTTCCTGATCAAGGACTTCGGGGTCGCCATGGCGGGCCGGCGCACGGAGTTGGGCAGCCGTCTCGCGGCCGGGCACGTCGCCCGTTCCGACTCCTTCCTGATGCGGCGCTTCCGCCGCGCGGGCCTCGTGACCCTCGGGCGCACCGCGACACCGGAGCTGGCCTACAGCATCACCACGGAGCCGGTGCTGTACGGCCCGACGCGCAATCCGTGGGATCCCCGGCGCGGCGCCGGGGGATCCAGCGGCGGCGCGGCCGCGGCCGTGGCGGCCGGAGCGGTCCCCCTCGCCCACGCGACCGATGCCGCCGGCTCGCTGCGCATCCCCGCCGCGTACAACGGCCTCTTCGGGCTCAAGCCCACCCGCGGCCGGGTCTCCATGGGCCCCGCTCTCGACGAGGGATTCAACGGCCTGGCCGTCCAGGGCGGTGTCAGCCGCACCGTACGGGACAGCGCGGCGCTACTCGACCTGATACGCGGCCCGGAGCCGGGCGACCCCTACTTCGCCGAGCAGCCGTCCCGCCCCTACGCGGAGGAAGTCGCGCGCCCGCCGGGCTCGCTGCGGATCGGGGTCCTCGCACGGGCCTGGGGCGGGCGCCCCACCGCCGCCCCGGTGGCCGAGGCGCTGGAGCGCACCGTGCGGCTGCTCGAATCCCTCGGACACCGCACGGAGGAGGTCGCGGTCGGCCTCGGCGTCGGCTGGGAGGAGTTCGTGCTGGCCAACGCCCGTCTGTCGACCGCGAATGTCGCGGCCTCGGTCGACGAACTGTCGGCGGCGCTGGGCCGGCCCGTCGACTCCTCGTCCCTCGAACCGGCGACGCTGGCCGCCCACCGCTACGGGCAACGGGTCAGCGGCCCCCAGTTCGTCACCGCCCTCGCGATCCGCAACCGCGTCGCCCGCGGCCTGGCGCGGTACTTCGGCACCTACGACCTGCTGCTCACCCCCACCCTGCCGGAGGCGCCCCCAACGCTGGGCGCCTACGGCGAGGGCGCGGAGGCGCTCGACGGCCTCGGCTGGATCGAACGGCTCAACGACCACTCCCCGTTCACCATGGCGTTCAACGTGGCGGGCACACCCGCCATGTCCGTCCCGGTGACGGCCGACACCGGCACCGGACTCCCGATCGGAATGCAGTTCGCCGCCGGTTACGGACTCGAAGGGCTCCTCTTCCGCCTCGCCGGCCAGCTCGAACAGGCACAGCCGTGGTCCGACCGCATCCCCGCCGTATGGGCGGGATAGAAGTCGGGCAGACGGGGCGGCGCGGGTGCGGAAAATCCAGGTGCCCGCCCGCGCCCGGGGCGTTATCCTCAACGCATGAACGTCATCGGCAGGAACATCTTCGCGACCGCGCGAGCGACCAGCTCGCCGGTTGCCGCCGCCTGACCTTCCCCCTTTCCCACCGGCGACCGGAAACGGTTCGTCGGTGGTTCACGTGGCGCTCCGCCACCTTCGCCCAGGTGCGAGGACCGCACGGTTCCGTTCTCCGGTGCCTCTCCCGCCTCGAAGCGAAGGAGCCACCCCATGGACACCGAGCGAGTCCTGAGCACGTTCGTCGAGTACTACGAGGATCAGGGCCATCGCCGGATCACCGGCTCGACACTGCTGCCCGAGCCGGGCGATCCCGTGCTGTTCACCAGCGCCGGTATGCATCCGCTCACCCCGTACCTGGAGGGCCGCCCCCACCCGCTGGGCCGGCGGCTGGTCAACGTACAGCGCTGTCTGCGCACCACGGACCTGGACGAGGTCGGGGACAGCACGCATCTGACGGTCTTCGAGATGCTCGGCACGTGGTCGCTGGGCGACTACGAGGGCTCGCTGAGCCTCGACTGGGCCCACCGGCTGCTCACCGAGGGCTTCGGGGTCGACCCGGGGCTGCTGCACGCCACCGTGTACGGGGGCGGCGAACAGGTCGGGCCGGACACCGAGTCACTGCGGCTGTGGCAGGAGCGCGGCGTTCCCGTGGAGCCGACGGTGGACGACAACTGGTGGTCCAACGGGCCGGTGGGCCCGTGCGGACCCGACTCGGAGATCTTCCTGTGGAACGGTGACACCCCGCCCCGGTCCACGCCCACCGGCGACGACCGCTGGGTGGAGGTGTGGAACCACGTGATGATGCGCCACCGCCGGCTGGACGACGGCCGCCTCGTGCCGCTTGGGCAGCGCAATGTCGACACCGGCCTGGGCCTGGAGCGCCTCGCCACCCTCCTGCAGGGCAAGTCGTCGGTGTTCGAGTGCGACGTCTTCGAGCCGTGGCGACGGCTGCTGCCCGCCCTGTGGCCGCTGGACGAACCGTCGTTCCGGGTGGTCTGCGACCACCTCCGGTCGGCCGTCGTGGTCGTCGGCGACGGTGTCCGCCCGTCCAACACCGGCCAGGGTTACGTGCTGCGGCGCCTGGTGCGGCGGCTGCTCACCGTGCTGTGGCGGGACGACCCCTCGCGCGGGCTCGGCGACCTGCCGGACGAGTTGATCACGCACACCCTGGACCACTTCCGGCAGGACGGCGACCCCGGCCTCCCCGGCCTCGTGCGGCGCCTGCTGGTGGAGGAGGAGCGCCGGTTCCGGCGGCTCCTGGAACGCGGCCGGAAGGTGCTCTCCCGGCCCCGCTTCCGGGGCCCGCTGGGAGAGGAGGACTTCCACTACCTCCATGACACCCACGGTCTGCCGCGCGAGCTGGTCACGAGCCTGCGCGAGGGCGAGTATCCGCGATCGGGAGGCGTGGGGGCCGTCGGGTCGTGACGTGCCGTCACCCGGTGCGGCGCGTGGGGCGCGTGGGGCGCCGACGGCGCTGGACGGCTCCGTAGGTCTCTTCGAGGGCGGTGGTCGCCGCGTCGTAGGAGCGCTGGGCGACGCCGACGAAGAGGCAGTCGATGACCGCCAGTTGGGCGATGCGGCTGACGGTCGCGCCGGAGCGGAAGGGGGTTTCCCGCGCGCAGGTCGTCAGCACCAGGTCGGCGCCGGTCGCGAGCGTGGAGCCCGGGTCGTTGGTCAGGGCGATGGTGGTGGCTCCGCGTTCGGCCGCGGCCTGGAGGGGCTCGGTGGTGTCCTCGGTCTCCCCGGAGTGGGAGACGGCCAGGGCCACGTCGCCGGGCCCCAGCAGGGCCGTCGCGGTGAGCGCCGCGTGCCGGTCGCTCCAGATGAAGGCCATCCGGCCTATGCGGTGCAGCTTCTGGTGCAGGTCCTGGCCGACGAACGCGCTGGCCCCCACGCCGAAGATGTCGACCCTGCGGGCGTTGGCCACCGCGTCCACCGCCCGGCCCAGCGCGTCGACGTCGAGTGCGGCGCCCGAGTCCTCCAGGGCCCGGACCTCGTTGTAGATGATCTTGCTGACTATCCGGTCCAGCGAGTCCGTCGGACTGATGTCGGTGCCACCCTGCGCCGCCCGCTCGCCGCCCAGGGCGTGCTCCCGCGCGGCGGCGGCCGCCAGCGCCAGGCGCAACTGGGGGTAGTTGCCCGTGCCGATCGTGCGGCAGAACCGCATCACGGTGGCCGCCGAGGTGCTTGCCCGCTCCGCCAGCGCGTGGATGGACAGCTCCGCGACCTGTCCCGGGTCGGCGAGGACCGCGTCGGCCACCCGCCGTTCCGAGGGGGCCAGGGAGGGCCGGGCGGCGCGGACGCGCGTGAGGATGTCGGCAAGCGGGGCGTCCTGGGCGGACGGCTCCGGCACGCGGGACGAGGACTGGCGGACCATGGCCCCTCCTGGAAGTGGTGAGCACAGGGTAATGGGGTAGCCCGGGTGGGTCAAAAAGTTACGCACTGACCAACAGGATGTTACTTATTGACATCCGGAGGGCGGCGTTCCCATACTCGGACGGCGATCCGCACCGGTCACCGACGACCTGGTGGCTCTCGACGTGCCGGGTCACTCGGGCAAAGGGCGAGCCGTATGACTTCAGTAGTGGCGGTAGATCTCGGGAAGACCGGTTGCCGCGCCATGCTGTGGAACGGCGCCGGCCCGTCACGGACCGTCAGCTCCGTGGCAGGTGCTCCCGGTCTGGCGACGCCCGACGGCGTGGCCGCGGCGCGTGCGGCCGCCCGGTCCCTGGTGGGCGCCCTTCTGGAGGACCTGCCCGTCCGGGAGGCGGCTGTCACCGGCGTCGACGGCTGGGGCCCGCTGCTCGGTGACGACGGCGGTGGCGCCCGGATCGGCACGGCCGGGTTGCGCGCGGCCCTGCGGGCCCACGACGGGCGAGGCCCGGACACCGTGCTGCTGGACGCCGCCGCCGGTCTCTTCGGTGACCTCGAACGGCTGCCGACGACCGTCGGACGGGACGGCAGTCCCGGACTCCCCGTGCGGCTCACGTCCGCGCTCGGCGACCCCCTGGAGGGGGCCCGCCTGCCGGCGCTGGACCGCGCGACCCCTCGCACCTCCCTCGTCGTCCGCGTCCGCCGGACGGCCGCCAACCCCCCTCTCCCCGCGCCGGCGACCCCACCGGCCAGTGTCTAGGAGCAAGCGTGCGCCAGCTCGACCTCGTGGTGATCGTGGTCTATCTGATCGGGATCGCCTGGATCGGCCTGCGGAAGGCAGGCCGGCAGAAGTCGGCGAAGGACTACTTCGTCGGTGAGGGCCACATGCCGTGGTGGACGGTCTCCTTCTCCGTCGTCGCCACGGAGACGAGTGTGCTGACGGTGATCAGCGTCCCCGGCGGCGCCTACAGCGGCCAGGGATTCGGCAACGTCGAACTCGCCCTGGGCTACGTCGTCGGACGCGTCGTCGTGGCCACGGTGCTGATCCCCCTCTACAAGCGCGGCGGCTTCGTCAGCGCCTACCAGTACCTGGGCGACCGGTTCGGGCTGAAGCTGCAGGGGCTCGCCTCGGTGGCCTTCGTGTTCACCCGGCTCCTGGCCGAGGGCGTGCGGCTGTTCGCCTCCGCCATCCCGATCAAGCTGCTGCTCGACGAGTTCGGCGTGCACGCGAGCTACCGCGCGATCATCATCGTGATCACCCTCATCACCGTGGTCTACACGTACCTGGGCGGCATCAAGGCGGTCATCTGGACCGACGCCATCCAGATGGTCCTCTACCTCGGCGGCGCGGTCCTCGCCGTGGCCGTGCTCTCCGCCCACGTCGGCGGTGACGGTTACGCGCGTGCCCTGGACGCCGGGAAGTTCGCGCTCTTCGACACCGATTTCGACCTCGCCCACATCCTCACCAGTCCGTTCGCCCTGCCCACGGCCATCGTCGGCGGCGCCATCTTCGCCATGGCCTCGCACGGCTCCGACCAGCTGATCGTCCAGCGTGTGCTGGCGACGCGGACGCTGCGCGAGGGCCAGAAGGCCATGATCGCCTCGGGTGTCTTCGTCACCGTCCAGTTCGCCGCGTTCTCCCTCGTCGGCGCGCTGCTGTGGTCGTACAACGAGGGCAGGTCCTTCGCGGAGCTGGGCCTGTCCAGCTCGGACAACCTCTACCCCGAGTTCATCCTGCACGGGCTGCCCGTGGTGGTCTCGGGCCTGCTGGTGGCCGGCATCCTGGGCGCCGCGATGGGCTCGCTGTCCTCGGCGCTGAACTCCATGTCGAACTCGACGGTCGCCGACATCATCCACAGCTTCTTCCGCAGTACACCGTCCGAGGAGGCGCTGCTCAGGCTCGCCCGCTGGATGACGCTGGTGTGGGCGACGCTCATGGCCGTCTTCGCCTGCGCGTTCAGCGCGAGCACGGGCAACGTGTACCTGACCGGTCTGACCATCGCGGGCTACACCTACGGCGCGCTGCTCGGCGCCTTCCTGCTGGGGCGGCTGGTCAAACGGGCCAACGAGGTCGACTCCGTCGTGGCCTTCCTGGTCACCATCGGCGTGATGACGTACATCGTGCGCGGGGTGAAGATCGACGTCACCACCGGCGGGACCACGGTGTCCCAGGCGATCGCGGCCCAGTGGCTGGTGCCGATCGGCGTACTGATCACCCTGCTCGTGGGCGGTGTGCTGAGCCTGTTCCACCGGGCGCCGGAGCCCTCGGCGGGCCCGGCACTCGACGAGGAGCCCGGTGCCGGACCCGACCAGCTGACCACGACGGCCGGCCGGAACTGACCTCGTCCCGCCCGCTCAACCCTCGCAGGAGTACATCGTGCGTGTGATCGGCCTGATGTCAGGCACGTCCTACGACGCCATCGAGGCGGCCGCCGCGGACCTCGAACTGCGGGGCGAGGCCCTGGTGCTGCGCCCGCTCGGCCATCTCTCCGCCCCCTACCCGGACCGGCTGCGGGACCTGATCGCGGACAGCCTGCCCCCGGCGGCGGCGACGGTCGGGACCGTGGCCCGGCTCGACACCGGCATCGGGCAGGCCTTCGCCGACGTGGCCGTGCGGGCGGTGCGCGAGCTGTGCCGCGGCGCCGCCGATCTGGTGGTCTCGCACGGACAGACCGTGTACCACTGGGTGGAGGACGGCGCCGTGCGCGGCACCCTCCAGCTCGGCCAGCCTGCCTGGATCGCCGAGGCGACCGGTCTGCCCGTCGTGTCCGACCTGCGCGGCAGGGACGTCGCGGCCGGCGGTCAGGGGGCGCCGCTGGTGGCCATGACCGACGTCCTGGCCATGGCGGCGCTGCCCGGCGTCCCCGCCGCCCTCAACCTCGGGGGGATCGCCAACGTCACCGTCGTCGCCCCCGGCGCCGGGCCGCTGGCCTTCGACACCGGCCCGGCCAACGCGCTGATGGACGCCGCCGTACGGCACTTCACCGGCGGTGCGGCCGCCTACGACGAGGACGGGCGCCGGGCCGGGGCCGGCCGGGTGGATCCGGGGCTGCTGCGGGTGCTGCTTGACGACCCGTACTACGGCAGGCCGGCTCCGAAGAGCACCGGCAAGGAGCGGTTCCACCTCCCCTATCTGCTGGAGGCGCTCGCGGCGGCTCCCTTGGCGGAACCCGACGACGTCCTGGCGACCCTGGCCCGGCTCACCGCCGTCACGGTGGCCGACGCCTGCCGGGCGCACGGCGTGACGCGGCTCGTCGTGTCCGGCGGTGGCGCGCGCAACCCCGTGCTGATGGGCATGATCGCCGAGGAGCTGCCCGGGGTGGCCCTCGGTTCCAGCGACGCGCTCGGGCTGCCGTCCGACGCCAAGGAGGCACTTGCCTTCGCCCTCCTGGGCTTCCTGACCGTCAACGGCCTGCCCGGCGCGATCCCCTCGGGGACGGGTGCGCGCCGGGCGTCACTGCTCGGCAGCATCACGCCCGGGCGGGAGCCCCTGCGGCTGCCCGAGCCCGCCGGCGAGCCGCCCCGGGTGCTGCGCGTCGTCGGCGGGCCCTGAGCACTTCTGGGGGCAGGGACAGGGGACGCCTCAGCCGAGGTCGCCGGTGCGGGCCCGCCGCCACAGGTCGACGTCACCGTCGACGACCGCGTACTTGTCGATCTCGGCCAGTTCGTCGTCGCCGAAGGACAGGTTGGCCAGGGCGGCGACGTTCTCCTCCAGCTGCTCGGGCCGGGAGGCGCCGATCACCAGCGAGGTGACGCGCGGGTCGCGCAGCGCCCAGGCGAGCGCCATCTGCGCCAGGCTCTGGCCCCGGCGGGCGGCGATGTCGTTCAGGGCGCGCAGCCGCCGGACGGTGTCCTCGGTGAGCCAGCCGGTCGCGAAGGACTTGCCCTGGGTGGCGCGGGACCCCGCGGGCACGCCGTCGAGATAGCGGCCGGTGAGCAGCCCCTGGGCCAGCGCGGTGAACCCGATGACGCCGAAGCCCTCGTCGGCGGCCGCGTCGAGCAGGCCCTCGGTCTCGATCCACCGGTTGAGCATGTTGTACGACGGCTGGTGGATCAGCAGCGGTGTGCCCAGGTCGCGGAGGATCGCGGCGGCCTGCCGGGAGCGCTCGGCGTCGTAGGAGGAGATGCCGACGTAGAGCGCCTTGCCCTGCCGCACCGCCGTGTCCAGCGCCGTCATGGTCTCCTCCAGCGGGGTGGAGGCGTCCAGGCGGTGGGAGTAGAAGATGTCCACGTAGTCGAGACCCGTCCGCTTCAGTGACTGGTCGAGCGAGGCGAGCACGTACTTGCGGGAGCCGCCGCCCTGGCCGTACGGGCCGGGCCACATGTCCCACCCGGCCTTGGTGGACACCACCAGCTCGTCGCGGTACGGCGCCAGGTCCTGCCGCATGATCCGGCCGAAGTTGATCTCGGCGGACCCGTAGGGCGGACCGTAGTTGTTGGCGAGGTCGTGGTGGGTGATACCGAGGTCGAAGGCGCGCAGGGCGATCCGCCGCTGGGTCTCGAACGGCTTGTCGTCGCCGAAGTTGTGCCAGTAGCCCAGGGAGAGCGCGGGCAGGTCGAGCCCGGAGCGTCCGGTGCGGCGGTAGTGCATGGTGCCGTCGTAGCGGCTGGGGTCCGCGACGTGGTTCATGGGGGTTCTCCGGTGGGGAAGCGGGTCGGGCGGGGCCCGCGCCGCGCGACCGTCCGGCCGCGGCGGCATCGCGGGCGCCGTCAGTTTCTCAGGTGGAGATGGTGGTGACCGCTTCGACTCCGTAGGTGCGCGCGTAACCGTTCTCCGTGCCCACCAGGAGGTCGACGACCTCGAAGTACCGGTCCCAGAAGGGCGTCTCGCGCAGGGCGTCGACGAGGAGCTGGTAGGCGTGGTGGTCGTCGGCCTCCCAGACCCACACGTCGGTGACGCGGGCGGAGTAGAACTCCGTGTCGTAGAAGCGTGACCGGACGCCGGTGGTCCTGGCCCTGACGACGGGGACGACCTCCGTGGTGAAGGCGTGCACCCGCTCCTCGACGGTCAGGGCGAGCCACTCGGGTGTGGTCTTGACGAGCATGAACGCGGTGACCGGGGTGTGGGCCGTCTCTTCGGGCATGGTTGCTCCCTGTTTCGGGGTGAGAGTGAGAGTGAGTGTGCGCGGGTGGGGGCGGGGGTGGGTCGAGAGTGGGGGCGAGGAGTCAGGGCAGGACCACGGGCCGGAGGGTCCGGGCGACCCAGTCCTCGAAGGTGGTCGGGGTGGCCGTGTCCGGGGTGCGGGTGACGCCCGCGTCGAGGCCGTCGTCCTTGGCCCGCTTCATGTCGACGACGCCGTCCACGAACTCCCGGTCCAGGCCGTGGCCGACGAGGGTGGCGCGCAGGTCGTCGAACGCCTGGCGTTCGTAGCGGACGGGGCGGCCGAGCTGTTCGGTCATGATGCGGGCCAGGTCGTTGGGTGACAGGTCCCGCGGTCCGAGCACCGGGACGCTGCCGGTGCCGGTCCACGACCGGTCGAGCAGGAGGCCGGCGGCCACGGCGGCGATGTCGGCGACGGCCACGAGAGGGGCCTTGCGCTCGGCGTCGACGACGTCGGTGAAGCAGCCGCGCTCCCGGATCGAACCGGCCTCCTCCAGGAGGTTCTCGAAGAACGACGGGTTGGCCAGGGCCCGGTAGGCGACGCCGGTTTCCGCGATGAGGTCGTCCACGGCGAGGGACGCGGTGACGAGCCCCGCCCGGGCCGCGACCGGGGTGCCGCGGCCGAGCGCGGAGACGCCGACGACGTGGCCGACGCGGTGCGCGGCGAGCGCCTTCGCGGCGGGCCGGGTGAAGCCCCGGTAGGCGTCGTCCGGGGCGCGGGAGGCGTCCGGCGGGACGAGCCAGAAGACGGCGTCGGCGCCGTCGAAGGCACGGTCGACGACGGCGGGGTCGCCGTGCGAGCCGGTGACCACCTCGACGCGCTCGCGCACCGGGGCGGCCAGCCGTGCGGGGTCGCGCACGATCACGCGCAGTTCCTCGCCCCGGGCGGGGGCGGACTCCAGGAGCAGGGGCAGCAGCCGGCGCCCGATGTTCCCGGTGGGGGCAGTGATGACGATCATGAAAACCTCGTGGGTCGTTCCGTTCGGGTACGCCCACATCCTGCGGAGCCACGCGGTGTTGCCACAATGGGAACTTCAGCAAGGGATTGTTGCCCGGAACGGAATGACACTGGTGAACAGCACAGACCGGATCGCCCCGGTCATCGACGCCAACCTCGCCGTGGCGCTCGACGCCCTGCTGGCCGAGCAGAGCGTCACCCGCGCCGCCGCCCGCATGGGCACCTCCCCCGCGGCCATGAGCCGCACCCTCGGCCGCCTCCGCCGGCTCCTCCAGGACCCCCTACTGGTCCGGGCGGGGCAGACCATGGTGCCGACCCCGGGGGCGCTGGCCCTGCGGGACGAGGCCGCCACCGTCGTACGCCGGCTCGGCGCGCTGCTGACCCCGGCCACCGGCGTCGACCCGGCCACCCTGCGCCGCACCTTCAGCCTCCAGGCCGCCGACCTGGTCGGCGCGGCCCTCGCCGCCGGTCTGCTGACGCTGGCCGGACAGGAGGCGCCGGGGATCTCGCTGCGGTTTCGGGCCGAGGAACTGGAGGCCGGACCGGCCCTGCGCGACGGCCGGGTGGACCTGGAGGTCGGGGCGATCGACCACGTGGATCCCGAGACGCAGGTCGAGGAACTGGTCACCCTGCGGATGACGGCCGCCGTCCGGCCCGGCCACCCGCTCGCCGAGGGGCCCCTGACCCCGGCGCGGTTCGCCGCCGCCGAGCACGTCGCGGTCAGCCGCCGGGGCCGGTTCGACGGTCCGGTCGACGCCGCCCTCGCCGAGCACGGCCTCAGCCGCCGGGTCGCCGTCGTCCTGCCGGGGCATCTGGCCGCACTCTCCCTCGCCGCCCGCACCGACGTCGTCGCGCTGGTGCCCGCCACGCCGGATGACGACTCCTCACCCGGCCCGCTCACCGAACAGGCCTCGGTCCTCGGACTGCGCCTCCTCGACATCCCGCTGCCCCTGCCGCCGGTGACCATCGGCATGGCCTGGCATCCCCGGCACACGGCCGACGGGGCGCACCACTGGCTGCGCGCCGCGGTCCGCCGGGTGCTGCATGCCGGGCCGTCCGGCGGGCGCGGGTAGCCGGGGGAACGGGCGGGACAGGGTGCCGATCCGTCTTCCCCACCGCCGCACCCGCCGGCCCACCGCGCCGCCTCACCCGTCGCCCGCCCCGCCCGCTCCGCTTGCGGGGCCCGGGCGGCGGCGGAGACTGATACGGACGACGGCACTCCGGAAGGCCTGGACGGATGGGCGAGCACGCGGTGCGTCCCGGCGCCGGGACGCGGCACGGCCGACGCGCCGACGGGATCCGCCCCTCCTCCCTCCTGCCCGGCCCGCCCCGGCACCCGCACCCGCACCCGATTGGCGCGGCCGCTCCTGGGCACACGTGCCGCGGGAACCACGCGGGCCGGGCACCGGGCACGGCCCGGGCGTCGGCGGGACCGCTCTGCCGGGCAGGGCGAAGGGGGTCCCGCACCCCGTGTTCGAGTCGCGCGGCTCCTGGGCGTAGCCACTCCCCGACGAAAGGCAGTCTCATGACGGACACCCCGCCCGCCACCACCACGGACTCCGGCGCACCGGCGGAGAGCGACGAACACTCGCTCACCGCGGGCCCGGCGGGTCCGGTCCTCCTCCAGGACGCCTACCTCATCGAGCAGATGGCGCAGTTCAACCGGGAGCGCATCCCGGAACGCCAGCCGCACGCCAAGGGCAGCGGCGCCTTCGGCCACTTCGAGGTGACGCACGACGTGAGCGCCTACACCAAGGCGGCCGTCTTCCAGCCGGGCACGCGGACCGACCTGGTCGCCCGGTTCTCGACCGTCGCCGGCGAGCGCGGCAGCCCGGACACCTGGCGCGACCCGCGGGGCTTCGCGGTGAAGTTCTACACCAGCCAGGGCAACTACGACATGGTCGGCAACAACACTCCGGTGTTCTTCGTCAAGGACCCGATGAAGTTCCAGCACTTCATCCGGTCGCAGAAGCGCCGGGCGGACAGCAACCTGCGCGACCACGACATGCAGTGGGACTTCTGGACGCTCTCGCCGGAGTCCGCGCACCAGGTCACCTGGCTCATGGGAGACCGCGGCATCCCGCGCAGCTGGCGCCACATGAACGGCTACACCTCCCACACCTACATGTGGATCAACGCCTCGGGTGAGCGCTTCTGGGTGAAGTACCACTTCAAGACGGACCAGGGCATCGAGTACTTCACCCAGCACGAGGCCGACCAGATGGCGGCGGCCGACACCGACTACCACACGCGGGACCTCTTCGAGCACATCCGCGACGGGGACTTCCCGAGCTGGACGCTGCACGTGCAGGTCATGCCGTACGAGGAAGCCGCGGGCTACCGGTTCAACCCGTTCGACCTGACGAAGGTGTGGCCGCACGGCGACTACCCCCTCATCCCGGTCGGCCGCATGACGCTGGACCGGAACCCGACGGACAACCACGCCGAGATCGAGCAGGCGGCCTTCCAGCCCAACAACCTGGTCCCCGGCATCGGACCGAGCCCGGACCGCATGCTGCTGGCCCGGCTCTTCTCCTACGCCGACGCCCACCGCTACCGGATCGGCGCGAACTACCAGCAGCTTCCCGTGAACGCCCCGGTCGTCGACGTCCGCACCTACTCCAAGGACGGCGCGATGGCGTACCGGAAGACCACCGATCCGGTCTACGCGCCGAACTCCAAGGGCGGCCCGGCCGCCGACACCGAGCACTTCGGCACACCGCCCAGCTGGGAGACGGACGGGTCCATCACCCGCACGGCCTACGTCAGCCACGCCGAGGACGACGACTGGGGGCAGCCGGGCACCCTGGTTCGCGAGGTGATGGACGACGCGGCCCGGGACCGGCTGGTCGACAACGTGGTGGGCCACCTCCTCAACGAGGTGACCGAGCCCGTGCTGCAACGGGCCTTCGAGTACTGGTCGAACATCGACAGGACCATCGGCGACCGCATCGCCAAGGAGGTGCGGGCGAAGGCGGGCGAGAAGGACTTCAAGGCCGCCGAGCAGCGCAATCCGGCCCGGGACTCCATGCAGGACAAGGCCTGAGTCCTCCCGCGGTTCTCCGCTCCGGCGGGGCGTGTGCCGTCCGGCGCACGCCCCGTTTTCTCGCGCTGCTACCATCCGGGCGTGCGTTGATCTGCGGTGCGGTGGCCTCGGCCGCCGCGGACGGAGTGACCGCCCTCTCGTCGACCGGACTTCGAGGGCGGCTCGGCATGTCTCCCCGTCAAGCAGTCCGGAGGTCCGCACGTGTCCGCACCGCATCCGATGACCTATGAGGCGTTCCTCGCGCGCGCCACCGCCGACCCCGACGTCGTCGGTCTGGTCCTCAAGGGTTCCCACGCCCACGACGGCATGCCCACCCGGCACTCCGACCACGACGTGTACGTCGTGGTCACCGACGAGGCGCGGACCGGCCTGAGGGGACTCGACGGTTTCCGCTCCGCCAGGCTGGACCTGGTCGTGCTGACGGTGACGGAGTTCGACCGGCTGGGCGACTGGGAGCGCTACGCGATCGCGCGGGCCCGGGTCCTGCTCGACCGGCTCGGCGGGCGCATCGCGAGGATGGTGGCCGCCAAGGGACGGCTCGGCGTCGCCGAGGCCTCGCGGATCGCGGCCGCCCGGCTGGACGCCTACGCCAACTCTCACTACCGGTCGCTCAAGAACGCCCGGGACGGGCATCCGCTCGCCGCGCGGCTCGACGCGGCGGACAGTGTCGGCTTCCTGCTGGAGCTGCTGTTCGCCCTCGACCGTCGTCCGCGCCCCTACAACAAGTACCTGGAGTGGGAACTGGACCGGTTCCCGCTCCCGGGGTGGAACGCGCGCGAACTCCTGGCCACGCTCGGACGGATCACCGGGGCCGGTGGCACGGACGTGCAGCGAGAGCTGTTCGGCAGGGTCGAGGCCGCGGCGCGCGAGGCGGGGCACGCGGCGACGCTGGACGCCTGGGGCGACGACCTCGCGCTGATGCGCCCCGCGGCCCCGCGGCGCGTTCCCTGACGGCCGGCTATGACAGTCCGCTACGACAGTCCGCTATGACACTCCGCTATGACAGTCACTGACATCGCGTGTTACCTTCGATGACAGTGGCTGTCATCGAAGATTCCGGTGCCGCGCTCGACCCCGGACGGACAGTCGCCGCATACCGACATATCTGGAGGAATCTCATGCGTGTTTTCGTCACCGGCGCCTCCGGCTGGATCGGCTCAGCCGTCGTTCCCGAGCTCATCGGGGCCGGACATCAGGTCGTGGGACTCGCCCGTTCGGACGCCTCGGCCGAGGCGCTCACCGCGGCCGGGGCCGGCGTGGTCCGGGGCACCCTGGACGACCTCGACGTCCTGCGGCGGGCCGCCGCCGACTCGGACGGGGTCGTCCACCTGGCCTTCAAGCACGACATCGCGTTCTCGGGCGACTTCAAGGGCGCCGGCGAGGCCGACCGGCGGGCCGTCGAGGTGATCGGCGAGGCGCTCGCCGGGTCCGACCGGCCGTTCACGATCGCGTCCGGGACGCCCGCGATCCCCGGGCACGTGGCGACCGAACACGACGGCCACGACGCGGACCGGGCCGCGGCCGCCCGGGGCGACGGCCAGCATATCCGGGCCGTCACCGCCGAACTGGCCCTCTCCCTCTCGGCCCGCGGTGTCCGCTCCTCCGTGGTGCGGCTGGCGCCGACCAATCACGGCGAGGGGGACAAGGGGTTCGTACCGGCCCTCATCGCGATCGCCCGCGGCAAGGGCGTCTCCGGGTACATCGCCGACGGCACCAACCGCTGGTCGGCCGCGCACCGTCTCGACTCCGCGCGCCTGTTCCGCCTCGCGCTGGAGAAGGCCCCCGCGGGCTCGACGCTGCACGCCGTCGCGGAGGAGGGCCTGCCGGTGCGGGACCTCGCCGAGGTGGTCGGCCGGCAGCTGGGCCTGCCGGTGGTGTCGGTCCCGGCCGCGGACGCGGACGCCCACTTCGGCTGGCTGGCGGGCCCCCTCGCCGCCAACCGCGCGGCCTCCAGCGTCCTGACCCGCGAGCTGCTGGGGTGGGAGCCCGTCCAGCCCGGGCTCGTCGAGGACCTGGAGCAGGGCCACTACTTCAAGTAGCCCGGTCGCCTCACACGGCCCCGCTTGCCGCGAGGAGCCCCGGCCCGGACCTCAGACCAGCTCGGGCTGCGGTTCCGCGGGGCGCGGCGGTTGCGGCTGCCGCGCCGGCACGGCTTTCGCCTCCCACCGCCGGGTGGTCCGCAGGTACCCGAGGACCACGGAGGCCGTCGCGAGGAGCAGCAGCGGCCCGGCGGCCCACGGGTGCTCGGCCATCTCCACCGGCAGGTACCGGTAGGCCGCCAGCAGCACCGCGAACACCGTCGTGCCGTACGCGACCAGCCGGACGGCCGCGCTTTCCCAGCCCCGCGCGGAGGCCCGCATCGCGGCCTCGACCGTGAGCGCGAAGACCACGCCGGCCAGGAGGTCGGTGCCGTAGTGGTAGCCGAAGCCCAGGGTCGCGGTGAGGGTGGCGACCAGCCAGAACGTGCCCGCGAAGCGCATGCCCCGTGAGCCCCTTCGGGAGTGGATGAACAGGGTCGTGGCCCACGCCGTGTGCAGGCTGGGCATGCAGTTGCGCGGGGTGATGTCGTCGAACGGGATCGGGTGCGGCGCACCGGCCGGCGGCAGGGTGCCCGGCCACAGGTTGGCCACCGCCCACTGACCGCCGTCGGCGCCGTAGGCGAAGACCGGTCCGACGACCGGGAAGATCATGTAGACGGCGGGCCCGAGCAGGCCGATGACGAGGAAGGTGCGCACGAGGTGGTGGCTCGGGAACCGTCGCTCGGCCGCCACGTGGCGCAGCTGGTACAGCCCGACGAGGGCGGCGGCCAGGGGCAGCTGGCCGTAGACGAGGTGGAGTACGTGGCCGCCGACCGGCTCGGTGGCCTCGACGAACCGGCCGACCAGCCACGAGGGGTTGCCCAGTGCCTGGTCGGCGGTGGCCACGTACGGGTCGAGCACCGTCTCGCGGGTCTCCGAGGTGATGAGCAGCCAGGTGTCGCCCGTCTTGTGCCCGGCCACAAGGAGCAGGCCCAGCCCGGCGCCTTTGAGCAGCAGGGCCCGTTCGCTGCCCGTGCGGCGCGTCACGGCGACGACCGCGCAGCCGAGGACCACCCACAGCGCGCCGTTGCCGAAGTTCGGGTCGGCGCCGACCGCCCAGCGCACCAGCAGGAAGACAACGTCGATGCCGATCGCCGCGCCGGCCGCGACGAGGCGCTGGCGCCAGGTGAGCACCACCATCGTCAGGGCGAGACCGGCGTACAGCAGGGGCCCGGAGCGCGGGGAGAAGACTACCTCCCGCGCCTGGTTGGTGATCGGGCCCCGCACGCCGTAGTGGCGCGCGACGATCTCCAGCGCGACGAGGAAACCGAGGGTCACCACACCGGCCGCGGTCCACAGCACGGCCCGGGGCCGGCGCCACGCGGCGAACAGGGTGCCGAGGTCTCTTCGCGAGGGTATTCGTGTCGGTGTGGTCTTCACTTGTTGGCCCGTTTGCTAGGGGTCGGACAAATCGGTAGCTCGTACGGATCGTCACGAGCTCGAACATGCTAACGGCACCGCTTCGCCGGCCCCCGGGCCCGCCGTCAGGCCGTGTGCTGGTACGCCGGGTAGGTCAGATAGCCCGCGTCACCGCCCTGGTAGTACGTGGACTCGTCCACCGGTGCCACCGGCAGGCTCGTGCGCAGCCGCTCGACCAGGTCCGGGTTGGCGATGAAGCCGCGGCCGAAGCTGATGAGGTCGGCCCCGAGCCCGAGCCAGTGGTCGGCGTCCTCGCGACCGGCCTGCTTGGGCCCCATCGGCAGCACCGGGTTCATGACGAGCGTGCCCGGCCACACCCGGCGCAGGGCGACCAGCAGGTCCTCGTCGGCGGTGGCCTCGAGGTGGACGTAGGCGATCCCGAGGCGCGACAGCTCGGTCAGCAGCTCGGTGTAGAGGTGGAGCACGTCGGTCTCCTCTACGCCCCAGAACGTGCCCGCCGGGGAGAGGCGGATACCGGTCCGGTCGGCGCCGACGGCCTCGACGGTCGCGGACACGGCCTCGACGGCGAAGCGGATCCGGTGGGCCACCGGGCCGCCGTAGCGGTCGGTGCGCAGGTTCGCGTTCGAGGAGAGGAACTGCGAGATGAGGTAGCCGTTGGCGCCGTGCAGCTCGACGCCGTCGAAGCCGGCGTCGACGGCGCGGCGGGCCGCTTCGGCGTAGGACCGGGCCTGCTCCGGCACTTCGGCACTCTCCAGGGCGCGCGGCATCGGCACGGGCTGCGGGCCGGTCGGCGTGAACACCTCCCCGACAGCCGGGACGGCCGAGGGGCCGACCGGCTGCATGCCCGTCGTGTCGGGGTGCGAGACGCGGCCGCCGTGCATGATCTGGGCGAAGATCCGTCCGCCGTTGGTGTGCACGGCGGCGGTGACCGGGCGCCACGCGGCCACCTGCTCGTCGGTGTGCAGCCCGGGGGTTCCCGGATTGGACTGGCCGACCTCGTTCGGCTGCACTCCCTCGGAGACGATCAGTCCGGCGGTGGCGCGCTGGGCGTAGTACGTGGCCATCGACGGCGTGGCCAGGCCGCCCCCGGCGGCACGCACCCGCGACATCGGGGCCATGACCGTCCGGTTGGGCAGCGTCAGGCCGCCGAGCCGGTAACTGTCGAAGAGGGACGTCATGTCAGGACTCCTTGGTCGTCCGCGGGCCCGGAACTCGGGCACGACGGCTACGCTAGAACCTGACACTGACGTCAGAGGCAAGTAAGTGTGCCGCGGATCACAGCAGGGAGCAGGTCATGCGGATCGGGGAAGTGGCGTCGCGGGCCGGGGTCAGCGTCCGGTCGGTGCGCTACTACGAGGACCAGGGGCTGCTGGCGAGCACGCGCAGCGCCGGGGGCCAGCGCCAGTACACGGAGCACGAGGTCGAGCGGGTCAGGTTCCTCCAGCGGCTGTACGCCGCGGGCCTGTCCAGCCGGACCATCGCCGAACTGCTGCCCTGCGTGGACGCGCCCAGCGAGGCCCATTCCGACGCGGCGCTGGAGCGCATGGCGCAGGAGCGGGACCGGCTGAGCGAGCACATCGCCGACCTCATCCGCACCAGGGACGCGCTCAATGGCCTGATGACGGCGGCCCGTGAGTACCGGGACGCCCAGTTTGCCTAATCATGTTAGGCAAGCTCATAATCTTGCCGGTTGCCGGGTGAGCGATGCGGAGGACGGGTGTGGCTCGGGTAGGGCTGACGACCGAGGGCCTGATCAGGGCCGGGGCCGAGACGGCCGACGAGATCGGCTTCGAGCGCACCACGCCGACGGAGTTGGCCCGGCGGTTCGGCGTCCGCACGGCGAGCCTGTACTCGCATGTGAAAAACGCCCACGAGCTCAAGACCGGGATCGCGCTGTTCGCCCTGGAGGAGCTGGCCGACCTGGCCTCCGAGGCGGTGGCCGGGCGGGCCGGCAAGGACGCGCTGACCGCGTTCGCGAACGTCTACCGCGACTACGCCCGTGAACACCCGGGCCGCTTCGCCGCCACGCAGTTCCCGCTCGACGCCCGGGCGGCGGCCTCCAGTGCCGGGGGGCGGCACTCCCAGATGTCACGGGCGATCCTGCGCGGATACCGCCTGGCGGAACCGCACCAGACCCATGCCGTGCGGCTGTTGGGCAGCGTCTTCAGCGGCTTCGTCGGGCTGGAGGCCTCGGGAGGCTTCAGCCACAGCGCCCCCGACTCGCAGGAGAGCTGGACGGAGATCCTCGACGCGCTGGACGTCCTGCTGCGGACCTGGCCGACCACGTCCTGACCCGGCGCCGGGCACGTGCGGTGTCCCCCTTCGCGTCAGGACCGCGCGGCGGTCAGGGAGAGTGCGTACAGCGCCGTCGAGGTGAAGTCGTCCGCCGGTTCCACCGTCTGCCAGGCCCGCACGTCGTCGACGTAGCCGGCGCCGTGACCGTCGTACCGCGACCACGGCCCGCCCTCCGGGGCGAAGGAACAGGGACGGCTCCCCTCGAAGGCGTCCTGCTCCTTCAGCAGGTCCGCGTCGTTGGGCCCGTTGACGACGGTGCCGCGCAGGATGTCGCCGCGGCCGGTGCGGCTCATGGCCAGGTTGGCGACCTGGTTGACGCGGATGGCCGCCGGCGCCTCGCCGCCGTTTCCGGAGCACGCGGTGAGGCAGCAGGCCGCCAGGACGGAAGCGGTCACGGCCGACACGGAGCGGGCCGACGGCGAGAAGAAGTGGTTCATGGCGGACAGTCTGGACGACGGCACCACCGCGGCGCGGGCCGAGGTGCCGACCGGGGGGGCGGGGCGGGGAAGTGGACGTTTGCGCGGGATAGGCTCTGATCCGCCAGCCCACCCGGACCGCCACAGGAGGAGTCGGCCATGGGCCAGAAGGACCCGCAGGAGGCACCGGCCGCCCAGGACACGGCCGAGCGGCTCCGGGCGATCGGCGACGAGTTGTCGGACCGCTTCTACGAACGGGCCGACGTCGTACGGACGCTGCTGGTGACGCTGCTGGCCGGCCGGCACTCGCTGATCCTCGGCCCGCCGGGAACCGCCAAGTCCGAGCTGGCCAGGGAACTCACGGGCCGGATCGTGGGGGCGTCCTACTGGGAGATCCTGCTCTCCAAGTTCACCGCACCGACGAGGATGTTCGGGCCCGTCGACGTCGCCGCGCTGGCACGCGGGGAGTACCGCCAGGTCTACGAAGGGCGCGCCACCACCGCACACGTCGCGTTCATCGACGAGATCTTCAAGTGCTCCACGGCGGCGCTGAACGAGACGCTGGGCTACCTCAACGAGCGGATCTACCACCCCGAGAGCGGCGGTGAGCCCGTCCGCTGCCCCCTCATCGGCGCCATCACGGCGAGCAACGAGCTGCCCGACGGCGAGGACTCGGCCGCGATCTACGACCGGCTCCTGGTGCGGATCGAGGTCACGTACCTGGAGGATCCCTCGAACTTCGCCGCTCTGGTCCGCTCCGCCGTCAGCCGCCCGGCCACGCCGAAGCGGACCACCGTGGACCTGGCCGCGCTGCGGCACGCCGTGGCCGAGGCCGTCCCCGCCGTGGAGGTGCCCGACGGGATCGTGGACGCCGTGTGCACGCTGCGGGCCGCCCTGCGCCGCAAGGAGCTGATCGCCTCCGACCGCCGCTGGCGGCAGGCGGTGGGCCTGCTCCAGGCGTCCGCGTACCTCGACGGACGTCCCACGGTCGCGGAGAGCGATCTGTCGGTGCTGACCCACGTGCTGTGGAACTCCCCCGCCGAACGCCCGACGGTCGAGCGCGAAGTACTGCACCTGGTCAATCCGGACGCCAAGGAGGCGCTCGACCTCGCCGACACCATCGAGGAGCTGGAGACCCAGCTCGACGCCATGGCCGGGCAGTCCCGCGAGGCCCTGAGCGAGTGGGTCATCAAGAAGGCCCACAACCAGCTGGCCATGGCGGGCAAGCGACTGGAGCGACTGCGCGCGGAGGCGGTGGGCGCGGGCCGCTCCACCACCGCCATCGACCGGGTCACCGGCCGCCAGCGCGCCGTCCGGGCCCGGGTGCTCACCGAGGCCCTCGGGGTGGACGCGAGCACGGTCCAGGCCCAGCTCTGAGCACCGCGGCGGACGGCACCATGGACGAGGACACGGGCACGGGCACGGGCACGGGCACAGGCACAGAAGCGGACGCGGACACGGACGCGCGCGGGGGCGGAACGGCGAGCCGGCTCGACGTGCTGGCGGACCGCGCCGGGACCTGGCTGGCCCGGTCGGGCGCCGCCCCCGCGCGGCACACCGGGGCCGTGGCCGCGGACCGTTTCGACCGCATGGCCTGGCGCGACACCTACGAGCAGTCGCCCGCGCTGCGCGAGCTGGCGGGTGACCTGGGCGAGCACCACGCGCACACGGCCGATCTGCTCACCGACGTCTTCCTGGCCGCCTACAAGACCGCCCCTCGCCTGCGCGAGCCGGCCGAGCTGGAACCCTCCCGGCTGGTCAACCACCGCCTCGTCGCCGCGCTGCTGGAGTCACCGGACTTCGCCGAGCTGCACCGGGAGACGGTCGGCGACCCGTACGCCGCGGCCATGGCCGTGCTCGCCCAGGGCAGCGCGCTGCGCCGGATGCTGGAGGACTCCCGGCCCGCCCGGGACCGGGACGAGCGGGCGGAGCGGGCCCGGCGGGAGGCCGAGGACGCGGCGGACGCCGTCGCCGAGGCGCTCCGGCAGGCCGCCGACGAGGCAGGCGAGGACGGCACCGTGCCGAAACCGGCGGCCGACGCCGTACGGCGGGCGGTCCAGGAGGCGGACGCCGCCAGGCGGCGGGCCGCTTCCGACGCGGCCCGGTCGCTCGCCGCGGCGGTTCCCGGCGTCCGTGCCGCCGCGCGCGGTGCGGTGGCGAAGTCGGCGGCGGCCGCGCGGGCGGAGACCGCGCTCATGCGGGCCTGGGGTGTCGGTTCCGGCGAGCTGGAGCGGATGGCGTTCGACGAGCGCGCCCGGCTGGCCGAGCGGCTGCGCACCGGACGGCTGGCCGAGTGGGCCGAACTGATCGGCCGTTTCCGGCAGATGGCCGAGGGCGAGCGCGCACGCAAGGTGGAGAACGCCACCGGGGAGCTGATCGGGGTCACGCTCGGCGACGACCTCTCCCGGGTCCTCCCGTCCGAGCTGGCGAATCTCGGACTGCCGGAACTGCGCGCGGTGTTCGCCGCACGCTACGCCGCCGGGGAGCTGATGCTCTACGACAGCCAGGGGGAACAGGCCACCGGCCGGGGTGCCGTCATCGCCTGCGTGGACACCTCGCACTCCATGTACGAGGCGGGGCCCGGCGGCATCACCCGGGAGGCCTGGGCGAAGGCGTGCGCGCTGGCCCTGCTGGACCAGGCCCGTCACGCGGGGCGGGACTTCGTCGGCATCGTGTTCTCCGCCGCCGACCGGCTCCGGGTCTTCCGCTTCCCGGCCGACCGGCCCGCGGGTCTCGCCCGTACCCTCGACTTCGCGGAGACCTTCCTCGGCGGCGGCACCAGTTACGAGCGGCCTCTGTCGGCGGCGGGCGAACTGCTCGCGGCGGAGTTCGACGACGCCGCCCGCACGCGCGGCGACATCGTGATGCTCACCGACGACGACTGCGGTGTCACCGAGGCGTGGATGCGGGGCTGGAACGAGGCCAAGCGCCGGCTGGGCTTCCGGGTCTTCGGCGTGGGCGTCGGCTCGCCGCGCGTCGCGGCGGCCGGCTCGGTCCTCGAGGCCCTGTGCGACAACCTCCGTTCCGTCGAGGACTTCACCGACGTGCACGCCGCCGCCGACCTGTTCCGCGTCATCTGAGCGGGCCTCACGGCATGCGGGCCTCGCGGCAGGCGTGCCTCACGGCTTGCGGGCCACCGCCCCGTACATCGCGATGTCCTCGTCCCGGATGCCCTGCTCGCCGGTGCCGTCCGGATGCCACTGGTGGACCTGGACGATGCCCGGTGCGACCAGTTCCAGCCCCTCGAAGAACTCGTGCGCCTCGTCGATGGTCCGCAGCCGCATCGGCATGTCGCGCGCCGCGTACTCGCGCGCGACCCGGCCCACCTCCTCGGGGGCGAACTCGGCGGTGCCGATGGTCATGGCCAGGTAGCTTCCCGCGGGCAGGGGCTCCAGAAGGCGGCGGACGATGCCGACCGCGTCGTCCTCGTCCAGGACGAAGTGGACGATCGCGATCACGGTGAGCGCGACGGGCCTGCCCAGGTCCAGTGTCCTGCGGAACTCGTCGGATTCGAGGACGGCTTCGGGACGCTGGAAGTCCGCCTCGATGTACGTCGTCCGGCCCTCGGGCGTACTGGACAGCAGCCCCTGGGACAGGGTGAGGACGATGGGGTCGTTGTCCACGTAGACCACGCGCGACTCGGGGGCCACCGACTGCGCTATCTCGTGCAGGTTGGGCGAGGTGGGGATGCCGGTGCCGATGTCGAGGAACTGGCGGATCCCCGCCTCCTCGGCCAGCCATCGCACCGCTCGGTTCATCCAGTCCCGGTTGGCGCGCATGTGCACGGGCAGGGCGGGCCATTCCCCGGCCATCGCGTCACCCGCCTCCCGGTCGGCGGGGTAGTAGTCCTTGCCTCCCAGGATGTAGTCGTAGATCCGCGCCGAGTGCGCGTGCTCGGTGTCGATCCGGTCGGCCGGCCATCCGCTGTCGGACATCGTTCGCCTTTCTCCGTGGGGTGGTGCGGTACGGGTGGAAGTCCTCACAGCTCCTTGCGCAGCGCGCCGAGGAGTTCCTCGGTGCCTCGGGCCGGCACCGCCTGGGCGCCCAGGCGGTCCAGGGCCTCGCGGTAGACCACCACGTCGTCGCCCTTGTCCAGGTAGACGGCGCCCACGAGGCCGCCGAGGTAGACGATGTCGGGAAGTTCGGGGGCCCGGAACCGGAAGAGGTCGAACGCGCCGGCCCGCATGGCGGGGTGCGGGCCCGCGGCGAACGGCATGATCTGGAGCGTCACGTGGGGCAGTCTGCCCACCTCGATCAGCTGGTCCACCTGCTGCCGCATCACCTCGGCGCCTCCGACCGGCCAGCGCAGGACCGTTTCGTCCATCACGACCCACAGGCGGGGCGGAGAGGGGCGGGTGAGGATCTCCTGGCGCCGCATGCGCAGGGCCACCCGCCGCTCGGTGTCGGCCGGGGAGGCGTGCGGGTTGCCGGCGCTCAGCAGGGCCCGCGCGTAGGCCGGGGTCTGCAGCAGGCCGTGCACGAACCCGGCCTCGTAGGCGCGGATGTGCAGGGCCGCCTGCTCCAGGCTCAGGTACGCCGCGAACCAGTCCGGCATGACGTCGCGGTAGGTGTGCCACCAGCCGCGCTTGTTCGCCTCCCGCGCCGATTTCAGGAAGGTGTCGATCTCCTGCTGGTCGCGGACACCGTAGATCTGGAGCAGCTTCTCGACGTCCGGGAGGCGCAGCCGGGCCACCTTGGCCGCCTCGAGCCGGCGGATCGTGGAGTGGCTCACCCCGATCGCCTCGCCGGCCTGCTCGAAGGTGAGACCGGCGCGGGTGCGCAGCTCCTCCAGCTGCCGGCCGAGGATCATCCGCAGCACGGAGGGAGCTCCGCCCCAGTCGGTCTCCGCGGTCACACCGTCTCCCCTTCGCCGTCCCGCGCCCGGGCCCGGACACGCCAGTCTGTCACGGGCTCAGCCCCGCCGCAGGAGCATGCATCCAGTCAGCTGCAAATTTCAACTTGCCGGTTGCGCAGTGTTGTTGACGGATGACACAGTGGCTCCACCGCCCCCTGCGATTCCCGACCCCTCACCCGGACCGTCCTGCTGGAGACCTGACACCCACCCATGGGGCGATCTCGCATGACAACGTTCTCCTGCCGTCCGTAGCGGCCAAAGGACCACCCCCCATGGACCTGCAGCACACCCGTGACCCACGTCCGTCCGCAGCCACCGTCCGTGACCGCCCGTGCTCGTCCGGCGCCGCCGCCCGCCCGCCCCGCCGACGGCGTCCGGGCCCTGCCCCGCTCAGCCTCCCCGCCGGTCTCCGCGCCGACCTGGGGCACGACGCCGTGGGCACCTCGGCGTCCCACGGCGAACACATCCTGGCCCGTCTCCCCCGTGCGGGCTGCGTGTTCGCCGACGAGGGGCGCTGGTGGTGGATCGTGCCCTCCGGATCCGACATCGGGATCGCGTGGCCGTCCGGCACCCACTACGTCGTCGGCGACCCGTCCTGGACCCGGCCGCGGCCGGGCGGCGGCCGCCCGGCCGGCCCGCGCCTGGTCCACGGCCCCGACGGCGACTCGCCCTACACCGCGCCCCTCCCGCTGTACTTCCTCGTCTGCGGGCTCGTCTCAGTGGCGCCGCGCTGGTCCCTGGCGCCCTGAGCGGGTCCACACCGCGGTCCGGCGCGAGGTCCCTACTCGGGCCCTTGACGGGCTCGGGGCCCTCGTTGATGAACGGGTCGCCATCCGAACCATCGCTGCCCCTGGAAGGTGAACAGGGTGCCGTCGATGGCCCACTTGTCGTCCGGCAGGGCCAGCTCGCTCTCGGCCGTGTAGCCGCCGTCCCGGACGATCTCGGGCGCCCACACCTCGCGGGCGGGCGCCGGCGCGGCCGTGGACGCGGCCTGGCGTACTGCGATGCCGCCCCCGGTGGACTGCACCGAGACGTAGGTAGCAGGAGGGCGACGAGGGCACCGGTCAGGGGCGGCATGTCCCTCCGCTTCCACGGGCCGGGATGTACATCGATGGAAGGTGGCAGCGGCTCCAGGATCGTAATTGACGGCGGACATGTCAATGAGCGGACCGCAACACCCCCGGCACGCACGGCATCCGGCGGGCGCCGCCTTCCCCCCGCTTCACCTTCCGAACCTGGAGCGCCTTCTTCCGATTGATCTCGTTCAACTAGTTGACATGCACAGGGAAGGACTACAACGCTGCAAGTCCCCCCACACCAAGGAGGACCGTGTGCTTTCCCCACGCAAGCTGACGGCATCCCTGGCCGTCGCGGCGTCGATCGGCGCCGTGGCCGTCGTCGTCGGGCCGGCCGAACCGGCGTCGGCGGTGCCGGACACCATCCCGCTCACCCTGAAGAACGACTCGGGCAGCGCCGAACAGGTCTACGTCTACGTGATCGGCACCGAACTCGCCTCGGGGCAGCAGGGGTACGCCGACGAGAGCGGCGCCTTCCACGCCTGGCCGGCCGGTGGCGCCCCGCCCGTCCCGGCGCCCGACGCCTCGTTCGCCGGCCCCGCAAACGGCGGGTCAAAGACCGTTCAGCTTCCGAAGTTCTCCGGCCGGGTCTACTTCTCGTACGGCAAGAAGCTCGACTTCCGGCTCGCCGACGGCGGTCTCGTGCAGCCCGCCGTCCAGAACGCCGACGACCCCAACCACGACACTCTGTTCAACTGGACCGAGTACACGCTCAACGACTCCGGGCTGTGGATCAACTCGACCCAGGTGGACATGTTCTCGGCCCCCTACTCCGTCGGTCTCACCGCGGGCGACGGCTCCACTAAGCAGACCGGTTCGCTGAAGCCCGGCGGGTACAAGGCGGTCGCCGACGGGCTCGCCCAGCAGGGCGGCGGCTGGGAAGGGCTGGTCCAGACCCGTGACGACGGCTCGCCGCTGCGGGTCCTGGCCCCCGGACACGGCGTCGGCTCCGGCGACCTGCCCGCCGGCGTGCTGGACGACTACATCGATCGCGTCTGGAGCAAGTACGCCTCCGAGACGCTGACGGTGACGCCGTTCAAGGAGCAGCCGGACACGAAGTTCTTCGGCAGGGTGAACGGCGACAGGATGGACTTCACCGACGGCAGCGGCGCGGTGGTGACCTCCTTCGAGAAGCCGGACTCCGACTCGGTCTTCGGCTGCTACAACAAGCTCGACGCCCCCAACGACCAAGTGCGCGGCCCCATCTCGCGGACCCTGTGCGCCGCGTACAACCGCTCCACGCTGCTCACCAACTCCGAGCAGCCCGACGCCGACGCCTCCGGCTTCTACCGGGACGACGTGACCAACCACTACGCCCGACTCGTGCACGCGCAGATGCGGGACGGCCAGGCGTACGCCTTCGCCTTCGACGACGTCGGCAACCACGAGTCGCTGGTGCACGACGGCGACCCCAAGGACGCGGCGATCACGCTGGAGTCCTTCGACTGACCGGGCCGGCCCCATCCGCGCCCGAACCGACGCACCACCTTCCCCCCACCCCCGCGCCCGCTGCCGCCCCGTGGGAGCGGGCCCACGAAAGGGAGAGACATGGCCTCCCCACGACTGCTCCGCAGTTGCCTGCTCGCCACCCTGTCCGCCACGCTCGTCGCCGCCGCCGCGGTGAGCCCCGCCCAGGCGGAACGCGGCCCGGAGACCGCCGCGGCGGTGACGTTCTCCGACACCTTCGACGGACCCGCCGGATCGGGCGTCGACACCTCCAAGTGGCAGCTGGAGACCGGCGACAACGTCAGCAACCACGAGCGGCAGTACTACACGCCCGGCACCGACAACGCGAAGCTCGACGGCCAGGGCAACCTGGTCATCGAGGCCCGCCGCGAGAACCCGGGCAACTACCAGTGCTGGTACGGCACGTGCGAGTACACCTCCGCGCGGCTGAACACCTCCGGCAGGTTCACCGCGACCTACGGTCACGTCGAGGCCCGGATGAAGATCCCGCGCGGACAGGGCATCTGGCCCGCCTTCTGGATGCTCGGCCAGGACATCGGCGAGGTCGGCTGGCCCGACTCGGGCGAGATCGACGTCATGGAGAACGTCGGCTTCGAGCCGTCCACGGTCCACGGCACCATCCACGGCCCCGGCTACTCCGGCTCGGGCGGCATCGGCGCGGCCTACACGCTGCCGAACGGCGAGGCGTTCGCCGACGCCTTCCACACCTTCGCCGTGGACTGGGCCCCGGACCGGATCACCTGGTCGGTCGACGGCAACGTCTACCAGACCCGTACACCGGCCGACCTGGGCGGCGACGCGTGGGTCTTCGACAAGCCGTTCTTCCTCATCCTGAACCTCGCGGTCGGCGGCTACTGGCCCGGTGACCCCGACGGCTCGACCAGCTTCCCGCAGCAACTGGTTGTCGACGAGGTGAAGGTGACCACCAGCGACGGCTGACGGCCCCGGGCCCGGCGTACCCGGAACCCGCCGCGGACCGCGGTCTCCCCCAGGCCGCGGTCCGCGGGCGGCCCCCCTCAGGGGGACGTCGTCCGGGCGATGTCCGCGGCCGGGGCGTCCTCGTCCGGGGCCGCCGGGGGCGGGAAGACCAGATCCTCGAGCGCGTCCGCGGCGAAGAGGAAGGCCATCATCACGACTGGTAGAAGCAGCGCGAGCAGAATCACAGGACCTCCCGGTGGGTCGGTCTGTGGGCTTCGTGGCCCGGCTTCAAGGATGGGCCCGAATGGCCGAACCCGCACGGCGGGAGCCGACGGAGCCGCCAGGTCGCGGGCAGCACCCCGGGTGATCCTCTGGCCAGTCGTTCACGCATATGCAGAACGAATGTGCGGCACTACCTCTGCCCACGGCATGCCGTTGAGTACGTATGGAACCTCCCATCGAGATCAACCACAGCGCCGTCGGAGACTGGACCATCGTGGAGATCCGCGGAGAGGTGGACGTGTACACCGTGCCCACGATCAAGCAGTACATGATCGAGCGACTCGCGGACGGTCACCGTCGGTTCGTCGTCGACCTGCGCGCGGTGGCGTTCATCGACTCCATGGGCCTGGGCGTGCTGGTCGGCGCCCTCAAACGGGTCCAGTCGGTGCACGGCGAGCTGAAGCTCGTCATCACGGACGCCAACACCAAGCAGCTCTTCGCCCTGACCGGCCTGCGGCACGTCTTCCCGATCTACGACTCGGTGTACCAGGCGCGCCGCACGTCCTAGGTACCGACCGCCTGCCTCGATCCGGCCGGCCGGACCGGCCGGGTCGCCCGGTCCAGCTCGATGAGGACCGAGTGGTACGCGCGGCCGGTCGCGCGGTCCATGCCGATCTCGCACATGCGGTTGGCGGACAGGTGGGCGTCGTAGGCGCGCGAGGTCACCTCCGCGGCCTCCTTCGCCGTCGCCGACGCCGTCAGCTCCTTGTGCAGCATGCCCCGGTCCCCGGCGAAGGCGCAGCACCCGGCGTCGTCGGGGACGACGACCTCGTCGGCGACCGCCTCGGCGACCGCGCGGAGCTGGTCGACGTCGTTCAGGTGCTGCATCGAGCAGGTCGGGTGCAGTACGGCCGAACCGGTCGTACGGAGGATCGTCAGCCGCGGCAGGAGCTCCTCGGCGGCCCACACGACGGAGTCGATCACCTGCAGGCGCCCGTGCAGTTCCCGGTTGGCGTGGGTGAGGTGGGGGACGACCTCGTGCTGGATGCCGAGCGTGCAGGAGGAGGCGTCGACGACGAGCGGGAGCCGTCCGCCGTCGGTCCAGGCCCAGGCGGCCTCGACGACGCGGTTGGCCATCACGGTGTTGCCGTCCGCGTAGCCCTTGGAGTGCCAGATCGTCGAGCAGCAGGTGCCCGCCACGTCGTCCGGGATCCACACCGGCCGGCCGGCGCGGGCCGAGACGTCGACCACGGCCTGCTGGAGCGACGGGATGCCGTCGCCGTCCGGGCCGCCGAAGATCCGGTTGACGCAGGCCGGGTAGTAGACGGCGCTCGCGCCCGCCCTGGAGGTGGGCGGCGCGGTGCGGGCGGCGGCGCCCGGGATCTCCGGCAGCCACTCGGGCACCAGATCGGGGCGCAGGGCCTTGCGGGCCAGGCCGGTGGCGGCCTCCAGCAGCCGGTCGCCGATCTTCTCGGCCGCGCCGACCGCGAGACGGGCGGACGCCTCGACGGTCGTGAACCGCTTGGCGGTGAGTGCGGCTATCCGCTCCTCGCGCGGCGAGTGCCTGCGGTGGCGGAAGTCCTTCATCAGGGCGCCGGTGTCGATGCCGACCGGGCAGGCGATCGCGCAGGTGGAGTCGCCCGCGCAGGTGTCGACGGCGTCGTAGCCGTAGGAGGCGAGGAGTTGTTCCTCCACCGGCGAGCCGTCCGGCTGCCGCAGCATCTCCCGGCGCAGCACGATGCGTTGGCGCGGGGTCGTCGTCAGGTCGTGGCTCGGGCAGGTGGGTTCGCAGAAGCCGCACTCGATGCAGGGGTCGGCGAGCGGCTCGATGCCGGGGATCGTCTTCAGTCCGCGCAGATGGGCCCTCGGGTCCCGGTCGAGGACGACCCGGGGGGCCAGCACGCCCTCGGGGTCGATCAGCCGCTTGAGCCGCCACATCAACTCGGTGGCCCGGGGCCCCCATTCCAGCTCCAGGAAGGGCGCGATGTTGCGTCCGGTGGCGTGCTCCGCCTTCAGCGACCCGTCGAAACGCTCCACGGTCATCCGGCAGAAGTCGTCCATGAACGCGGCGTACCGGTCGACGTCGGAGGGCTTCGAGGCGTCGAAGGCGAGCAGGAAGTGCAGGTTGCCGTGGGCGGCGTGACCGGCGACGGCGGCGTCGAAGCCGTGCTCCGCCTGGAGGCCGAGCAGGTCCTCGCAGGCGTCGGCCAGCCGGGACGGCGGGACCGCGAAGTCCTCCGTGATCAGGGTGGTGCCCGCCGGGCGGGAGCCGCCGACCGCCGTGACGAAGGCCTTGCGGGCCTTCCAGTAGCCGGAGATCGCCTTGGCGTCGCGGGTGAACGCGTTGGTCACCGAGGCGACCGGCGCGACCAGTTCGAGGCGTTCCACGACCCGGGCCGCCGCCCGTTCGAAGGCCGCCTGCCCCGCTTCGTCGGGCGCCCGGAACTCCACCAGCAGCGCCGCCGTCTCCCGCGGCAGGCCGGCCCAGTCGGCCGGTACCCCCCGCACGCTCACCGAGGCGCGCAGTGTGTTGCCGTCCATCAGCTCGACGGCGAGCGCCCCGGCCTCGTTGAACAGGGGTACGGCCGCCGCGGCGGCGGTCAGCGAGGGGAAGAAGAGCAGGCCGCTGGAGACCTGGCGGTCCAGCGGCAGGGTGTCGAAGACGACGTCGGAGATGAAGCCGAAGGTGCCCTCGGAGCCGACCATGAGTCCGCGCAGGATCTCGACCGGTGTGGCGCCGTCCAGGAAGGCGTCCAGCCGGTAGCCGTTGGTGTTCTTGATCTCGTACTTGGCCCGGATGCGGGCGGTGAGGGCCTCGTCCGCCTCGATCTCCGCCTTGAGGGCCAGCAGCCCCGCGCACAGCTCCGGCTCGGTCCGCGCCAGCGTCTCGTCCGCGTGCGGGTCGGCGGTGTCGACGACGGTGCCGCTCGGCAGCACGAAGGTCAGTGAGGCGAGAGTGCGGTACGAGTTGCGGGTGGTGCCCGCGGTCATTCCGGAGGCGTTGTTGGCGACCACCCCGCCGACGGTGCAGGCGATGGCGCTGGCCGGGTCGGGCCCGAGGATCCTGCCGTACCGGGCCAGGGTCGCGTTGGCCCGCACGACCGTGGTGCCGGGCCGGATGCGGGCCCGCGCGCCGTCGTCCAGGACCTCGATGCCCGTGAAGTGCCGCCGCACGTCGACCAGGATGTCCTCGCCCTGGGCCTGGCCGTTGAGGCTGGTGCCGGCGGCCCGGAAGACGGCCTGGCGACCGTGGTCGCGCGCGTACGCCAGCACCGCGGCCACGTCCTCGATGTTCTCGGGAAGTACGACGACCTGCGGCACGAACCGGTAGGGGCTCGCGTCGGACGCGTACTTCACCAGGTCGGAGACCTTCCACAGGACCTTGCCGGGGCCCAGCAGAGCGGTCAGGCCGGCCCGCAGCGGCTCGGGGGTACCCGTGGCCCCGGCGTCGGGCACCCGGTCGGCGGAGGCGGCACGGTGCGTGCCGGGACGGAGGGTTTCCGGCTTGGGCTCCAGCAGGGGCATGACGTTCGACTCCCACACGATCTCGGTCGGTGCTGATCAGCGTACGACTGGGGTGCCCGCCGGCCCCGGCGGGACCGGCGAGCGCCGAAGGATCACCCGGCCAGGTCCGGGTCCAGGTCCGGGTCCGGGCCCGGGCCCGGGCCCGGCAGCAGGGCCACCACGTCGATCTCCACGAGGATGTCCATCAGGTCGGACCCGACCGTGGTGCGCACCGGGCAGGGTTCCTCGAAGAACTCGCGGTAGGCCGCGTCGTACGCGGCGAAGTCCCGCCTCAGGTGCTGCAGGTGCGCCGTGACCTTCACGACGTCCCGCGGGGACAGGCCCCGCGCGGCCAGGACCGCGCCGACGTTGCGCAGCACCTGCGCGGTCTGCGCTCCGACGCCCTCCGGTACGGCGCCGGTGACCGGGTCCTGGGGGCCGAAACCGGCCGTGAACAGGAACCCGCCCGCCGCCACACCCTGGGAGTAGGCACCCGCGGGACGGGGCGCCCCGTCCGTGCGCACCGCCTGCTTGCCGTTCGGCTCGCTCATCCGGTCAGGTCACCGTCCCGCTCGTTGACGCCCGCGTAGTGGCGGAGCCTGTCCTCGTCCACGCTCACGCCCAGACCCGGTCCCGAGGGCACCCGCAGCCGGCCGTTCTCCAGGTGCAGCGGCTCGATGATGTCGTCCGCGTGCAGGTAGTACATGCTGTCGATGGCCCGCGACAGGACGGGTGTGCTCGACACGACGGCCAGGTGCGCGGCCGTGGCGATGCCGAGTTCGCCGCCGCTGTGCAGGTTCATGCCCAGGCCGAAGGTCTCGCAGTGCGCGGCGAGCGCCTTCGTCGCGGCGATGCCGCCCCACTTGTAGACGTCACCGTGGATGACGTCGACCGCGTTCAGGCGCATGGCCGGGGCGAAGTCCTCGAAGCGGACGACGCACATGTTGGTGCACAGCGGAATGCGTACCTTGGCCTTCACCTGGGCCATGCCCTCGATGCCGACGCAGGGGTCCTCCAGGTACTCCAGGTCGAGTTCCTCCAGGGCGATACCGGCCCGCACCGAGTCGGGGACCGACCAGGCCGCGTTCGGGTCGACCCGCAGGTTCACACCGGGCAGCGCCTCACGGACCGCGCGCAGGATGGCGACGTCGCCCGCGCAGTCCTTGGTGCCCTTGAGCTTGACGGCGTCGAAACCGCCCTCCTCGACGACCCGCACCGCGTGCTCGGCCATGGCCTTCGGCAGCTCGGCCGGGGTCGCGCCCGGCGCGTCGGCGCGGGTGATCAGCGCGGTGATCGGGACCTCGTCGCGGACGGCGCCGCCCAGCAGGTCGGTGACGGACTGGCCGGTGGCCTTGCCCATCGCGTCCCAGCAGGCGACGTCGACGGCGGCGATCGCCGCGTAGCCGAGGTAGCCGTAGAAGAAGGGCACCATGTGCTGCTTGCGGTGGAAGCCCTCCAGTGCGAACGGGCTGGTCCCGATCAGGTCCGGCACCATCCGGCGCACGATCGCGGCGACCGGCGCGCCCCACATCGTCTCGCCCCAGCCCTCGACGCCCGCGTCGGTGCGCACCCGCACGACGGTGCGGGTCTCCCCGGTCTTGGTCTCGAAGGAACTGGTGAAGGGGTTGACGAGTGGGAGGTTGACGACCCACACGTCGACGTCGGTGATCTTCATTTCTTCTCCTCGCATCATCGGGGTCACCGGCTCGCCGCGTCGAAGGCCCGGATCGCGCGGGCCAGTCCCCGGGCCCGGTCGTCCAGGAGCAGGCCGCCCCGGTCGGCGTCGGCGCCGGAGGCGTCGTCGGTGGAGCCGTCGACCCGCTCCCACTCGCCGTGCCGCTCGACGGTCAGGCCGGGGTGGGGCGGGTGGTCGAACAGTGGGGGCGGTTCGACGGGGGTACGGGCCGGCACGGGGGTGCGCACCAGGCCGGGGTGGGCGGCGAGCATGAGGGACGTCTCGAACCAGCCGGCGTGCCCCGGGGTGACGTCCGGCCGCCCGGCCCCGTCCTCGCCGGCGGTGAGGGTCCAGTAGGAGCAGGCGGCGACCGTGACCCGGGCGCGCAGCGCGAAGCGCTTCACGGCGAGCCGCATGATCTCGTCGTTGCCACCGTGGCCGTTGACGACCATGATCCGGTGGTAGCCGCTGGTCACGAGCGAGTCGAGGACGTCGTCGAGGACGGCGCCCAGGGTCGCCGCGGAGAGCGAGACGGCAGCCGCGAACAGGTGGTGCGGACTGTGCCCGAAGGGCAGCGCGGGCAGCCTCACGATCTCCGGCACGGGGAGTTCGGGGGACTCGGGAGAATCGCAGGCCTCGCGGTCCAGGAGGTCCAGTGCCCGGTCCACCACCTCCTCGACCAGGAGGGTGTCGGTCCCCATCGGCAGGTGGCCGGCGTGCTGCTCCTGGGACCCGATGGGCAGCAGGGCGATGCCCCGCTCGCCGGCCCGGCGCACCTGTCGCCAGGTGAGTTCGGTCAGTCTCGATTGGCTCACGGTGCTACCTCTCCGAAACGGGGCCATGGCAGAGTCGGCGCATGGTCCACGAAAGTTCTCCGTTGCGACTGGTCCCCGAGACCGCGCGGCAACCGGCCGCTCCCGCGGCACCGCGCCGGCTGGGAGCCGTCGAGCTGGTGCCCGGACGGGTCACGGCGGCCGTGCTGTCCATGGGCGGCCGGGTGCTCGACCGCACCGAGGCGTCGTACGACGCGGCCACCGCGACCCCCGCGGACATCTACGGGGCGCTGGCCGGGGTGGCCGGTGTCTTCGCCGCCCACGAGGTCCAGGGGATCGGCGTGGCCGCCGCGGGGCTGGTGGACCCCGGCACCGGACTGATCCTGGAGGTCAACGACGTGCCGGCGCTGCACGGCTTTCCGGTGACGGAGCGGCTGGGCGCCCTCACCGGCGTCGGGGTCCGGGTGGAGCACCGGGCGCGGCTCCAGGTGCTCGGCGACCGCTGGTTCGGCGCGGGCCGGGGGCGGCGCACCTTCGCCTCGGTCTCGACCGGCGAGGTGCTCGGGGTGGGTGTCCTCTACGACGGTGAGGTGATGGCTCCGCCCGGCGGGCGCAGCGGCGCGCACATGACCGTCTCGGCCAGCGGCGAGCGCTGCACCTGCGGGAACCGGGGCTGCTGGAAGACGCTGGCCACGACCGGGTGGCTGCGGACTCGGGCGCGGGCCGCGGGGCTCGGGGCGGCGGTGTCGCTGGCCGAGCTGGTCGGCAGCGGGGACCCGGCCGCCGGGCGGGTGGTGGAGGAGTACGCGCACAACCTCGCCCTGGGGCTGGTGAACGTGCAGCAGCTCTTCGCGCCGGGCCTGTTCATCCTGCACGGTGAGGCCCGCGAGGGCGGTGAGCGCTTGCGCACCGTGGTGGAGGAGCGGCTGCGGGACGCGGTCGCCTTCGCGGGGGCCGAGCAGCCGCGGGTGCTGGTCGGCACCGCCGCGGTCGACGACGTGGCGCTGCTCGGCGGGGCGGGTCTGGTGCTGTCGCACCTCTAGCGTGGGGCGGTTCATCGGCTCGCTTCGTCCGTCGGTTCGTCCGTCGTGTCGTCCGTCGGTTCGCCCGTCGTGTCGTCCGTCGGTTCGCCCGTCGTGTCGTCCGTCGGGGTGGACGCGCGTGCCGCCGCCCGTCGGCCCCGGCGCGGGTCGAGGACCGGTACGGCGTCGAGGAGCTGCCGGGTGTAGGGATGGCGCGGGGTGCGCAGTACCGCCGCCGCCTCGCCGACCTCGACCAGGCTCCCCCGGCTCATCACCGCGACCCGGTCGGCCACCTGCGCCACCACGGCGAGGTTGTGCGAGACGAAGACGTAGGTGAGGCCCAGCCGCTGTTGCAGGTCCGCCAGGAGGTCGAGGACGGTCGCCTGCACGGAGACGTCCAGGGCGCTGGTCGGCTCGTCGAGCACCAGCAGCCGGGGATGGAGCGCCAGGGCCCGCGCGATCGAGACGCGCTGGCGCTGGCCGCCGGAGAACTCGTGCGGGTAGCGGTCCTGGATGCCGGCGTCCAGGCCGACGGCCTCCAGGAGTTCCCCGACCCGTTGCCGGTTACGGGCCCGTGCGCGCCGTCCGCGTGCCTCGGGGTCGTGGGTGACCAGCGGCTCGGCGACGATGTCGGTGATGTGCATGCGCGGGTTCATGCTGGAGTAGGGGTCCTGGAGGACGACCTGCATCTGCCGTCGTACGCCGCGCAGTTGGGAGGCGGTGAGGGTGGCGAGGTCCTGTCCGTCGAAGCGCACGCTGCCGGCGGTGGGTTCGAGGAGTCCGAGGAGCAGCCGGGTGAGGGTGGTCTTGCCGCAGCCGGACTCGCCGACCAGGGCCATGGTCTCGCCCTCGCGGACTTCGAGCGACACGTCGTCGACGGCGACGTTCGGGCGCCGCCCGCCGAACTCCTTGCGCAGGCCGTCAAGTTCGAGGAGGGGCCCGGCGTGGGTGGGAGTGGGCGCGGGGGCGGGGGTGGTGTCGGTCGCGTCGGTGCTCATGCCGCCTCCAGTCGAGGGGTGGCCGCCAGGAGCCTGCGGGTGTAGTCGTCGGCCGGGCGGTCGAACACGTCGAGGACATCGCCGGTCTCGACGACCTTGCCCTGGTTCATGACCACGACCCGGTCGGCGGTCTCCGCGACGACCGCGAGGTCGTGGGTGATGAGTACGACGGCCATGTCGTGCTTGTGCTGGAGGGTGACCAGGAGGTCGAGGATCTGGCGCTGCACGGTGACGTCCAGGGCGGTGGTCGGTTCGTCGGCGATGAGGACGCGGGGGCGGGCCACCAGCGCCGTCGCGATCATCACGCGCTGGCGCAGGCCGCCGGAGAGTTCGTGCGGGTACTGGCGGTAGCGCAGGGCCGGGTCGGGGATGCCGACCTCGTCGAGGGCCGCCAGCGCGGCCTGTCCGGCCTCGGCGCGGGACATCCCGGTGTGGTGCCTGAGGACCTCGGTCACCTGGGCGCCGACGCGCTGGAGCGGGTCGAGGCAGGTCATCGGGTCCTGGAAGACCATGGCGATGTCGCGGCCCCGGACCCGGCCGAGTTCCTTCTCGGACAGCCGCAGCAGGTCGCGTCCGTCGAAGCGGATCTCGCCGCTCGCGTAGACGCACGGCGGGCTCGGGTTGAGACGCAGGACGGAGAGCGCGGTGGCGCTCTTGCCGCTGCCGGACTCCCCCACCACGGCGAGGGTCTCGCCGGCGCGGACGTGGAGGGAGACGTCCCGGACGGCGTGGACGACGGAGCCCTCCAGGCGGAAGTCGACGCCGAGGCCGTCGATCTCGAGGAGCGGTCGCTGGTCGGCGGGCCGCCGGGGCGTGTCCCCGGTGGGCCGGCCGGGGCCGGTTGTCGGTCCGGTTGTCGGCCCGGTTGTCGGTCGGTCGTTGGTCATCGGCGGTAGGCCTTCGGGTCCGCGACGTCCCGCAGGGCGTCGCCGGTGATGTTGATGGCGAGGGAGGTCAGCATCAGCGCGATGCCGGGGAAGACGGCGACCCACCAGGAGGTGCCCAGGTAGAGCTGGCCGTCGGCGAGCATGCCGCCCCAGGTGACCGTCTCCTTGGGGACGCCCAGGCCGAGGTAGCTGAGGGAGGCCTCGGCGACGATGGCGGCGGCGACGTGCAGGGTGCCGATGGTGGCCAGCGGCGCCATCACGTTGGGCAGCAGGTGGCGGCGCATGATGGTGACGTCGGTGACGCCGATCGCGCGGGCCTCGGTGACGAAGTCGCGGGTGCGCAGCGACATCACCTCGGAGCGCACGACGCGGGCGTAGGAGACCCAGCCGGTGAAGCCGAGCACCACGATCACGACCCACAGGCCGGAGCCGAGGAAGCCGACGACGGCGAGGGCCAGCAGGAGGGAGGGGAAGGCGAGCTGGACGTCGGCGAGCCGCATGAGGGTGCGGTCGGCCCAGCCTCCGAAGTATCCGGAGGCGAGGCCCACGACGGTGCCGATGACGCCGGCGAGCAGCGCGGCGCCGGCGCCGACGAGCAGGGAGACCCGGGTGCCGTGGACGAACCGCGAGAGCATGTCGCGGCCGAGATGGTCGGTGCCGAGGAGGTGGGCGCCGCTGCCGCCGTCCTGCCAGGCAGGGGGGCGCAGCCGCAGCAGGAGGTTCTGCGCGTTGGGGTCGTAGGGGGCGATCAGGGGGGCGAACAGGGCGGCGAACAGCAGCAGTACGAGCACGGCGAGGGCCAGTACGGCGAGCTTGTTGCGCAGCAGGCCGCGCAGGACGACGGATCCGGAGCCGCCGGACGGCTTCCTGTCCGGGGTCGCGTCGGTCGCGGCCGGTGACATGACGGTCATCGGGACGTCCTCACCCTCGGGTCGAGGAAGCTGTAGGAGAGGTCGACGAGCAGGTTCACCACGACGAAGGTGGCGGCGAAGAACAGGACGGTGGCCTGGACGAGCGGGAAGTCGCGGTTGGAGATCGCCTCGACGGTCAGCTGGCCCACTCCCGGCCAGGAGAAGACCCGTTCGGTGAGGATCGCCCCGCCGAGCAGGTTGCCGACCTCCAGGCCGACGACGGTCACCACCGGCAGCGAGGCGTTGCGCAGTCCGTGCCTGAGCACCACCTTCAGCGGCCCGAATCCCTTGGCGCGGGCGCTGCGGATGTGGTCGGAGGTCAGGACGTCGATCAGCGAGGAGCGCAGCAGGCGGGCGACGACGGCAACGGAGTACACGGCGAGGGTGACGGCGGGCAGGACCAGGTTGGCGAGGGTGCCGTAGCCGGAGGCGGGCAGGGCGCGCAGCCAGACGGCGAAGACCAGGATGAGCAGGATGCCGACCCAGAACGGCGGGGTGGACTGGCCGAGCAGGACGCCGGTCATCACGGTCTTGTCGGTGCCGCGGCCGCGGCGCATGGCGGCGACGATGCCCGCCGGGATCGCGACGACGAGGGTCACCGCGAGCGCGGCGGCGGCCAGTTCGATCGTGGCGGGCAGCCGGTCGGCGAGGATCTCGCTCACCGGCTGGCCGTAGACGAGGGAGTCGCCGAAGTCGAGGTGGAGCAGTCCCCAGAGGTAGTCGAGGTACTGGGCGAACAGGGACTGGTCCAGGCCCAGCGAGTGGCGCAGCACCTGTTCCTGTTCGGCCGTGGCGTCCGGCGGCAGCAGGATCTTCACCGGGTCGCCGGACAGGCGGACGAGGAAGAAGGCGACGGTCGCCGTGCAGAACAGCACGAACAGGGCGGTGAGCAGGCGCTTGAGCACCCCCAGCAGCGGGCCCGTCCGGTCCGTGCGGCGGGTCGGGGCGGCCGCCGGGGCGGGTGGTTCGTCGAGGGTGAGGGCGCTCATCGGGACACCTCCGCGCTCTCCATCGAGAGGACGCCCGCGGCTCCCGGCGTCCACTGGGGCCGGTCGTTGCGGGCGATGATGTTGTCGATCTGGTAGAGGAAGACGAAGGGTGCTTCCCGGCGCATCAGCCGTTGCAGGTCCGAGAAGGCCGCTTCGCGCCTGCGGGGGTCCTCGGAGAGTTCCTCGGCGTCGATGAGGCGGTCGGCCTCGGCGGAGTGCCAGCGGCTCTGGCGGCGGTCGCTGCGCACGTTGGACTGGACGATGCTCGCGCCGTCCATCGTCCACACGGTGCTGGCCGCGAGGTAGATCGGGCCGAGCGCACCGCGGTTGTCGGAGGTGAGGCGGGCCGAGTAGGTGCCGGGATCGAGCAGGTCGACGCGGGCCTCCACCCCGGCCCTGGCGAGGAGTCCGGACAGGGCCTCGGCGACGTTGGCGTCGACGTTGGAGGCGGTGAGCGTGGTGGAGAAGCCGTGCGGGTGACCGGCCTCGGCGAGCAGCCGCCGCGCGGTGTCGACGGAGCGGGTGAAGGGCTTGACGGTCGGGTCGAAGCCGAAGGAGCCGCGCGGGACGAGTGCGGGCGTCTCGGTGGCCTTGCCGCCGAGCACGGCCTTGATGAGCAGCGGGACGTCGATCGCGTGGTTGAGCGCCTGGCGTACCCGGCGGTCCTGGAGCGGGCCGCTTTGCAGGGTGTTCAGGGTCAGGTAGGCGGTGCGGATCCCCGTGTAGCCGTCGATGGTGATGCCGCCGTAGCCGTCGAGCTGCTGGGCGGCGTCCGGGGTGAGTCCGGCGACGAGGTCGACGCCGCCGCTCTGCAGGGCGGCCAGGGAGGACGAGGCGTTGGGGGCGGGGCTGAAGACGAGCCCGTCGACGGCCGGGCGTCCGTTCCAGTGGCCGTCGTAGGCCCGCATCCGCAGTTCGTGGTCGCGCTGCCAGCTCGTGAAGGTGAAGGGGCCGGTGCCGACGGGGTGGTCGGCGAAGGCCGCGTCGCCCACGTCGGCGAGGTGGCGGGGCGGTACGACGACGCCGCCGAACAGGGAGAGCTTGGCGGGCAGGATGGGGTCGTGCACGGTGGTGTGGATGTCGACGGTGAGCCGGTCGACGACGGTGACGCCCTTGACGAAGCGCAGCTCGACGATCGGTGACTTGGTCGCCGGGTCGAGCAGTCGCTCGATGCTGAAGGCCACGGCGCGCGCGTCGCACACCTCGCCGTTGTGGAAGGTCACCCCGGGGCGGAGGACGAAGCGCCAGGTGCGCGCGTCGGTGGCCTTCCAGGAGAGGGCGAGCCTCGGGTGGAGCCGGTTGTCCCGGCCGCGGGTGGTGAGGGTGTCGAACATGTTGATCAGGACGTTCATCGACACCATGTCGCCCTGCTTCTGCGGGTCCAGCGTCTTCGGGTCGCCCGTCTGGGAGACCCGCAGGACGTTGCCGGCCCGGTCCGCGGCGGCGGTCGTGCCGCACGCGCTCAGGAGCGCGGGAGCGCTGAGCGCTCCGAGCAGCAGACCACCGGTCCGCAGGACCCGGCGTCGGCTGGGACGGCCGCGGTCCACCGTGCGCCCCTGAAAATTTCGTTCCATTGAACAACACCTCCGTTCCGTCAGATGGAATGCGGTTGGGTTAAGCTAAGCGACATGGTGAAAGCGGTCAACACCCGGTCGGTCGACCAGGAACTCGTGAAGGGCCCCGTCGACAAGGCGATGGAGGTGCTCGATGCGCTCGTCCAGCCGGGCGGACCTCACCGGCTGGGAGAGATCGCGCGCCGCACGGGACTGACCAAGCCGACCGTCCACCGGCATCTGCGGACCATGGCGGAGTACGGCTTCGCCGAGCCCGCCGAGGGCGGCAGCTACCGCCCGGGGCCCCGGCTGCTGGGTCTGGCGGCGGCGGCCCTGAGCGACAGCCGGGTGCTGGAGCTGACCAGGCCGGCCCTCGCCGACCTGCGCCGGCGCACCGGCCATGTCGCGTTCTACGCGGTGCGTCACGCGTCGGACGCCGTGTACCTGGAGCAGTCGGAGCCGGCCCGTGAGTACCGGATGGGCACCCGGCCCGGCCACCGGTCGCCGCTCCACACCTGCGGCGTGGGGCTCGCCATGCTCTCCGCGCTGCCCGCCGTGGAGGCCGAGGCGGTCGTGGACGCACCGGACCTGGAGGCGCGCACGCCGGGCACGCCCACCGACCCCGCCGCGCTGCGGGCGGTGCTCGCGCGGGCCGCGCTGTGCGGCTACGCCGTGGACGACGAGTACGACGAGCCGGACGTGCGGTCGGTGGCGGCTCCCGTGCTGGACGCGCAGGGCCGGGCCGTGGGTGCCATCGGCATCGCGGGACTGACCTTCACCCTCGACCCCGGCAGTGCGGAGGTGTTCGGGCCGATGGTGCGGGCCGCCGCGCGCACGGTGTCCGCCGGCCTCGGCGCGCGCACCCCCGCACTCGGCGTGGTGGACACGGTCCGGGGAGGCGAGGAGGCGTGAGCGCCCTGGCCGGACTGCTCGCCGAAGGACGGGAACAGCGGATCTGCTCCGGCGCCGCCTGGTCCGTCGGGGGCCCCCAGGGGCCGCTGGACCGGGGCTGGACCGGTACCCGCTGCTGGGACGGACCGCCGCTGGACGGCGACGACGTGTGGGACCTCGCCTCGGTCACCAAGCCGATCGCCGGACTCGTGGTCATGGCGCTCGTCGAACGCGGCGCGCTCGGCCTCGACGACACCGTGGGCGGGTACCTTCCGGACTACCGGGGCGGCGACAAGGCGCAGCTGACCGTGCGTCAACTCCTCACGCACTCCTCGGGGATACCGGGCCAGGTGCCGCTGTACCGCGACCACCCCACCCGTGTGGCGCTGCTGGAGGCGGTGCGGCTGCTGCCGCCGACCGCGAAGCCCGGCACCCGGGTCCAGTACTCCTCGCAGGGCTTCATCGTCCTCGGCCTGATCGCCGAGGCGGCGGCCGGGGAGCGGCTGGACGCGCTGGTGGAGCGGCTGGTGTGCGCGCCGCTCGGCCTGCGCGACACCGTCTTCCGGCCGGACGCCGGGCGCCGGGCGCGGGCGGTGGCCACCGAGGACTGCCCCTGGCGCGGCCGCCGGGTGGTGGGCGAGGTCCACGACGAGAACGCGGTGGTGCTCGGCGGGGTCGGCGGGCACGCGGGCCTGTTCTCCACCCTCGCGGACATGGAACGGCTGGGCGCCGCCCTCGCTGCCGGGGGCCGGGGCCTCCTGCGCCCCGACACCTTCGCCCTGATGACGGCCGCCCACACCGACCACCTGGCGCTGCGGCGCGCTCTGGCCTGGCAGGGCCGCGACCCGGTCGGCTCCCCCGCCGGGGAGGTGTTCGGGCCGCAGTCGTACGGCCACACGGGCTTCACCGGCACCAGCCTGTGGGTCGACCCGGCCACGCGACGGTACGCCGTGCTGCTCACCAACCGGGTGCACCCGACACGGACGGGCGACGGGATCGTCGCCCTGCGCCGGGCGTTCCACGACGCGGCCGCCGTGCTGCCCCCGGTGGCTGCCGGGGGTCACCACGGTGTGGAATGAGCCGGTGAACTCTTCCGCACCGGGCGCCGAGCGCCCCGAACGCGCCCGCCCCGCCGCCCAGAGCCTCACCGGTGTCGGCCTCGCCGTCCTCGACCCCGCCGGACGGGTGCTGCTGGGTCTCGGTCACGACGGACGCTGGGAGCTGCCCGGCGGCAAGGTCGACGCGGGCGAGGACTTCGAGACGGCCGCCGCCCGGGAGTTGGCGGAGGAGACCGGGCTCGTGGCGGCCCCCGGGGACGTGCGGGTGCTGGCCGTGCTCGTCGACGGTGCGGCCGGGCTGATCCGGGTGACGGCGGCGGCCGTCACCGGGCGGGCGTCCGGTACGCCCCGGGTCACCGAGCCCGGCAAGATCGAGCGCTGGGAGTGGTTCGCCCGCGAGTCGGTCCCGGCCGCACTGTTCCCGCCGTCCGCCTCGGTCCTGGACTGCCTGTGGCCGGGGGCGGAGCGGCGGGGTGCGGACAACTTCCGGCGCTACGCGGTGGCCGGTCCCGCCGTGAAGGGCAGCACGAGCCGGGACGGGTGCGCAGCGTCGCGGTAGATCTTGTGGGTGACGGGGCGGCCCACCGGCAGGTGGAAGGCGTCCGGCGGCAGGAGCGCGTTGTGCGCGTCGGCGAGCGGCTCGTCGTTGGAGAGTTCCGCGACCAGCCGGTGCCCCGGCAGGAAGGTCGCCGCGAACGGGTAGACGCGCAGCACGTACTCCTCGATCCGCCCCGGCTCCACGGGCACCGCGCGGGTGTGCGGGTGGTGCGGGTCGCCCACGGTGGTGCGCTCCTCGTCCAGCTCGCGGTGCGAGGCCTTGAGGTAGGCGGTGGTGACGAGTTGCCGCTTCCCGTCCGGTGCCTGGTCCCATAGGCGCAGGATGAAGTTGGTGTCGCTCTGGTCGATCTCGGCGAAGAGGTGCGCGGCACCCTGGCCGATCATCTCGGTGGCCTCGGTGAACGCGGCGGTGCTCCAGCTGAGGATCTCCACCTTGTCGGTCACGGTCAGCGGCGCCTGGTAGAAGCCGTCGGGGGCGGCGTGCTCGGCTCCCATCGGCTCCGGTTCGAAGGACAGCGCCCGGCGCGGCCGGAGGTAGAGGGAGCGGTGCTCGGTCTCCTTCGGCGGCCACTGCGCGCCGGTCGCGTACTCGCGCGAGCCCTCGACGTGGACGGTGACGGCGGGCTCGTTCATGATCCCGTTGTCGACGCCCTTGAGCCAGTACTCGTACCAGCGGAACATCTTGTCGTGCTCCTCGACGAAGGGGCGCGACTGCATCGGCGGGTAGGGGCCGATGTCCAGCTTCTTCGGGCCCTTCAGCGCCTTGTACAGCTCGATGGTGCCGTCCATCGTCCAGCCGCGGCCCTGGTCGATCTGGAGCCAGACCGGGATGTCGATGTCCGGTGCGAGCGTGACCGGGTTGCGCTCCTCGTACCAGTCGCCGTCGACCTCGTTCATCACGATGTCGAACCAGGCCTCGTGGTTCTTGGGGTAGTTGAGCACATGGACCAGGTTGGGCCAGGCGGCCACGTCCGGGTCCCGCAGCCGCTCGGCGACCTTCGCCTCGATCTCCTCGGGCGAGAAGGTCTCCAGCATGCGGGACTTGACGCCGTCGGTGAAGGCCCAGCCGGAGTCGCCGCCGCGGCCCTCGCGGGCGGCCCGCGGCATGAACCACATGACGCCGCCGTGGTAGGTGGTCTCGTAGAAGTCGTAGTGGCCGCCGCTGACGAAGACCGCCTTGAGGCTCGGTGGGCGTTCGGCCGCCGCCAGCACCTGCATCGAGCCGAAGTAGGAGATGCCGATCATGCCGACGTTGCCGTCGCACCACGGCTGGGCGGCGACCCACTCGATGAAGTCGTACGCGTCCTCGCCGAGCGGCACGCCGCCCGCGTTGTAGTTGCCGATGTGCTCGCCCTCGGAGGCGCCGGAGCCGCGCAGGTCGCCGATGACGTGGACGTAGCCCTCCCGCACGACGCGTGCGACGTCGCCCGCCTCGATGCAGCCGTCCCACATCGGGCTCGGCCGGCGCTGCGGCGGGGTGGTGAGGGCGAGGGCCTGCAGTTCCTTGCCGTACGGGCTGAGGGCCACCAGCGCGGGGCGCGGCTCGTCGGCGACGCCGCTGTAGGTGTCGGCGGCCAGCGTGACGCCGTCGCGCATCGGCACACGGAGGTCCTTGCGGACGGCGATGGACTGCTCGCCCGCGCGGATCGTACGAAGGTCGGTCATGAGGGGTGGCTCCTGTGCTCCTGTGTCTGCACGTGCGGTTCGTAGTGCGTGCGGTAGCCGGCCATGGTGGTGAAGAACGGCGACGGCTCCAGTGCGGGATCGCCGGTGTAGCCGAGCTCCTCGGCCACGCGGGCGAACGGGGAGTACGGCGACTCCGTCCGGCGTGGGCCCGCCTCCAGGCAGCCGCGGGCGGCCGAGGCGACGCGCGCCTCGATGTCGAGGCTCTGGGTGATGGCCTCCTGGGCCTGCGCCTCGTCCAGTTCGACGCCGTACGGTGTGCCGTCGGCGCGGCGGTAGGGGTGGCCCAGGTAGAGGCGGCGCGGGCGGATCTCGTCGCGCAGGCGCTTGAGGCTCGCGCGGTAGGCGACCGGGTCCGTGTACCCCGGGAAGTGGTTGGCGGCCCCGTGGACCTGGACGGAGTCCCCGACGAACGCCGAGCGCTGCCCGTCCACGACGTAGGCGACCGACCCGGGGGTGTGGCCCGGTATCGCGTGCACCGAGACGGTGACGCCGCCGCCGAGGGAGAGGGTCTCGCCGCCGCGGACGAGCAGGGTGGGTTCCATCTCGCCGGAGATGACGGCGTTCGCGGCGCCGGTCACCTTGGCCTCGCCCTCGGGATCGCCCACGTACCGGCCCCTGCCGTCGAGGTACTCCCGCACATGGGCCCGGCGGGAGCGGAGCATCGGCGCGTCGGCCTCGTGGATCACGATGTGTGCGCGGCGGCCGGTCAGCTCCCACAGGGCGTGCGCCCCGCCGACGTGGTCGATGTGACCGTGGGTCAGCAGGATCCAGCGCACGTCCTCGACGCGGCGCCCGATCGCCTCCAGCGCGGGCACCATCCCCTCGCGGGGAGAGGTGGCGATGCCCGTGTCGACGATCGCCGGCTCGGGGGCGTCGACGAAGAAGCTGTAGAGACCGAACCGGCCCCAGGGCGAGAAGAGGGGGTGGACGTCGACTGCGTGTGTCATGGCCTACTTCCCCCGGTCCGCCCGGTCCGCCCGGTCCGCCCGGTCCGCCCGGTCCGCCGGGTCCGCCGGGTCGAGGAAGTCGCGCGTCTCCTCGAAGACCCGGTGGTACTCCGGCAGCCAGGAGAAGTGCTGGACGAATCCGTGGCCGGCGCCGTCGTAGCGGCTCACCGCGGTCCGCACCCCGGCCTCGCGCAGCCGCCGGCCGTACAGCTCGCCCTCGTCGCGCATCGGGTCGTACTGCCCGGTGACGACGAGCGCCGGCGGGAGTCCGGTGAGGTCTCTCCGCTTGACCGGCGAGACGAGCGGGTCGGCGGGGTCGGCTCCGCTGTCCAGGTAGAAGGCGTTGAACGGCTTGAGCCCCGCCGTCTCCAGGCCGTAGCCCACCGCGTTCTCCCGCAGCGAGGGGTAGCGGTCGACGTCGAAGTCCAGGTCGAGCGAGGGGTAGTAGAGGATCTGGTGGGTGATCCGGTCGAAGCCGTCGTCGTGCGCCCGGGCGGCGACCGCGGCGGCGAAGGTGCCGCCGGAGCTGTCACCGGCGACGGCCAGGGTCGTGCCGTCCCAGCCCAGGCTCCGCCCTTGCTCGGCGACCCGGCGCACGACGGCGTAGCAGTCGTCGAGACCGGCCGGGAAGGCGGCCTCGGGGGCCAGCCGGTAGCCGACGGAGACGACCTTGAGTCCGGTCTCCTTCGCCAGCGCACGCGCGACGTGGTCGTGCGTCTCCAGGCTGCCGAGGAAGAAGGCGCCACCGTGGAAGTAGACCAGCACGCCGTGGGCGTCGGCCTCGTCCGGTGTGTAGACGCGTACGGGCACGTCGCCGGACGGGGTGCGCACGGTCATGTCCTCGACCGCGTGGAGCGGCAGGCGCTCGTGCACGGGGGCGACGTGCGCCTCGTCCGCGGCGCGCATCGCGACCGGGTCGAGCGGGCCCTCGGCGGGGGCGGGCAGACCGGCGAGGAACTTGGCGATCTCCGGGTGCAGGGGCATGGTCGTCACTCCTGGGGTGCGGCGGTGGCGGCGGCCTTCTGACCGGGGAAGACCGACTCGATCTCCTCCGCGGACCAGCCCTGGCGGGAGATGGCCTGGAGCTTGTCGGTCACCGGCTTGCGGGTGGCCTGGTAGCGGGCCAGCGCCTGGGGCACCGTGTCCGCGGCCCGCAGGGCGTCGGCGAGCGCTCCGGCGTCCTCGATGGCGGAGTTGGCGCCCTGTCCCTGGTGGTGCAGCATCGAGTGGGCGGCGTCGCCCACCAGGACCACCGAGTCCGAGTGCCAGGTGTCGATCGGGTCGATGTCGTACACGGCGCGGATGTTCACCACGTCCATGTCCAGGTCGCGGGTGATGGCGACCAGGCGTGCGTCGAAGCCCTCCACCGTGGCCAGCATGTCGTCCTTGGTGTTCGGCGGGTTCCACGTGCTGTCCGCGCACAGTGCGGTGATGTCGAACGACACCTGGTCCCGGTGGCGCAGCGGCAGCAGGTAGATCTTGGTGCCCTTGCCGACGTACATCCGCAGGTTGTCGTCGGTGACCATGCCGTGGGCGTCGTCGACGGAGATGACCGCGCGGTAGGCGTGCTCGCCGGAGAACACCGGCTCCTTGTCGCTGAACAGCTCCTTGCGGACGACCGACTTGATGCCGTCGGCACCGACGACGAGGTCGGCCTCGGCCTTCTCGCCGCCCGCGAAGGTGAGGACCGAGCGGTCACCCAGGTCCTGGATGCTCTCCAGCCGGTGGCCGAGGCGCACCATGCCCTCGGGCAGCACGCCCAGCAGGGCCTCGATGAAGTCGCCCCGGTGGATCAGATGGGTGTGGGCCTGCTCGCCGTCGGCCGGCCAGGCCTCCTTCATGATCGGCTCACCGGTCGCGGTGAGGATCTCGAAGTACTCGCTCGGCGAGCTGACCTTCGCGATCTCGTCGAAGATCCCCCAATCGCGGAACCTGTTCACGGTGGACGGGCGCAGTCCGATCCCGGCACCGACCTCGCGGATCCGGGCCGCCTGCTCGTAGACGGCGACGTCCGCGCCGAGCAGGCTCAGTGCCTTGGCCGCCGCGGCGCCGCCGTATCCCGCGCCGACGACGGCGATCTTCAGTTTCTTCAGGTCCGAGGACTGCATGCTGGTCTCTCTCTACTTCTGAACGGCGAGGAACTCGGCGGGGTTGTCGACGAAGACCGTCCTGATGGCGGCGTCGTCGAGTCCGGCTGCGCGCAGGTCCGGGATGAGGTCCTCGAAGATGTAGTTGACGGTGTGGCCCTTGACGCCGGGCCAGCCGAGCGGGCTGCAGTTGGCGTCGGCGGAGGCGAGGACCTGCTTGATCCGGCGGCCGCCGTCGACGAACCGCAGGAAGTGGTCGAGGCGTTCCTGGCGGGGCCGGGCCCAGAACGGCGGGTCGGGCAGCTCGGTCTCGTAGCCGAAGGTGTCGAAGCCGATGCGCCCGCCCTGCTCCGCGATCCACACGTCGCGCGTCTTGTCGGCGTTGACGCCGTCGTCGACGTGCCCGAACAGGACGCGGTCCAGGGGCAGTCCCTCCTCCTCGAAGATCGCGATCGCGTTCTCGGCGTCGATCGCGAGGTGGGTGAGGATCGGGACGCCGGTGGCGAGCGCGGCGCGGGCCGCGGCCCGGTAGATGCGCTTGTCCAGGTCCGTCATCCGGCCGCCGCGGCTCACCCCGACCTTGATGACCCCGGCGAGGCCGCCGCTGGCGCCGATGCCGACGGTGATCTCGTGGACGAACTGCCGCATCAGGTAGTCGACGTCGGCGTTCGCGAAGTGCGGCAGGGCGGTGTCGCCGCCGACGAAGCCGGTGCAGGCGACGATGTGGACGCCGGTCTTCGCGGAGAGGGACTTGTAGTAGTCGACGTCGCGGCCGTTGCAGATGCCGGTCGCGTCGACGAAGGTGCCGCCGCCGTACTCGTGGAAGGCCCGCAGCTTCGGGACGGTCTCCTCGTAGCGCCGCTCGGGGGTCTTCCACCACTTCGTGTCCAGCTCGGAGCCGGGCATGCCGTAACCGATGTGCTCGTGGACGGCCACGAGACCCAGTTCCTCGGCGGGGACCGGCCCGAGGACCGTGTTCACTCTCGACACAACACTCACCTTCGGGGACTTCGGAGAAAGGGGGCTTGACGGTCGTCCGGGCCGGTGCGCTCAGCGCACCGACAGCAGGGCGCGCGGGTTGTCCACGAGGATCCGCCGCGTGTCCTCGTCGCCGAGGCCCCGGTCCTTCAGGAGCGGGACGAAGGCGGTCAGGACGTGGCTGTACGGCAGGTCGTTGCCCGCGTGGCCCTTGGCGACCCCGGTCGCGCCGCCGGAGAGCAGGACGCGGTCGCCGTGGCCGGCCCGTACGAGGTCGGCGACCAGGTCGGCGCGCTCCGCGTCGGTGACGTGGTCGCCGTCCTCCACGCCGACGTGGTCGAGCACGGCGTAGGCGCCGCGCCGGGCGACCTCGCGGGCCGCGTCCGCGGCGACGGCGTCCCGGCGGTCGAGGCCGCCGACGGCGACGCGGTCGGCGGGCAGCTTCTCGTCCAGGACGATGCCGAGGTCGTGGAGGGCGTCGGCGCCGTGGCGGACGGAGACCGCGACGCCGGTGGCCAGGGCGGTGCGGGCCGCGCCCCGGAACAGGCTCTCGTCGGTCGCGGTCGTGCCGGTGCGGGTCGCGGCGATGGCGACCAGGCCCGCCGGACCCCGGCGCTCCACCCGCGGGACGACCATGCCCTCGGTGACCTCCTTGGTGAAGAGGTCGGCGAACCGGTCGGCGGGCCACGGCGTCGGCGGATTGGTCTGCGGGGTGAGGAAGTAGCCGCCGAGCAGTTCCTCCGGGCCCTGCCCCGTCGAGGCGACGATGTGGACGCCGGTCGTGCGGGAGAGGGTCTCGTACAGCCGGACGTCCCGGCCGTGGAACATGCCGGTGCCGTCGACGATCGTGCCGCCGCCGTGGGCGCGGAAGTCCGTCAGCTTCGCGGCCAGGGTCTCGAAGACCTCGGCGCGGTCGATGGTGACGTCGAAGGCGTACTCCGCGCCCGGCACCACCGACAGCAGCGCCTCGTGGACCGAGACGACGCCCAGTTCTCCGGCGGGCACCGGCCCCAGGACGGTGTTCACGCTGTTGCTCTTGACGCTCATGACCCGCAGGTTAGCCATTCGCTTTACATAGCGTCAATGAAATGAACGGTACGAAAAAACATTGCACACCGCGCTCACGGCACAAACGACGACTCCCCGGCCGTCGCACAAGGACGGCCGGGGAGTCGGCGGGATTCCGCGCTGAGCGCCCGGGTCGGCCGGGCAGGGGCGGGCCGGGTCAGGTCAGCAGGCCCACCCAGCTCGCACTCAGCTCTTCGACCATCTGGTCCCGGGTGAGCTTCCAGTCGGCCCGGTCCCAGTTCTGCGCGACGTAGTCGAGCTGGGCCATGGCGAGCACGCCGCGGAAGTGGCGCTGGTGCGGCTCGAAGCGCCCGGCCCGGGCCAGGCCGTCCTCGATGTCGCCGACGGCCTCCTCCATCCACCGTTCGACCAGGTCGGTCAGGTCGGGTTCGATCACCGCGGCGTCGCGGCCGAGGCGGATGATCGGCCGGATCTCGGGCCAGCTGTCGGTCGTCCGCCGCAGCCACGCCGTGATCGCCTCCGGCGTCCCGTCGGCGACGGTGGCGACGAGGTCGCGCGCCGTGGAGCCGTGCTCGGGGGAACGGACGCGTTGCAGCGCCTCGTTGAGCTGCTCGTCGATCAGGGCCTTCATCAGCTCGCCGCGCGAGGGAAAGTACGCGTAGAAGGTCACCCGCGTGGTGCCGGCCGCGGTCGCGATGTCGTCGACCGTGGTGGCGGCGTACCCCTTCGCCTTGAAGAGCTCGAGTCCCGACTCCAGCAGCAGCCGGCGCGTCATCCGCTTCTGCGCCTCACGAAGGTTCGCCATGACCGGATCCTAACGTGCCGCCCCACATCGAGCGTACAGAGCGACTCCACACAAGACATCCTGTACATACCCTTGACGCCTAGTAAAGCGAATGCCATTCTCCACGGCATCACGCCCGGCTCCCGTCGCGCCCCTCTCCCCCACCGCGCACGCGGCTCCGAGGCCTTCCACACTCCCGGGCCGCCCCGTCCACGGGGATGCCCCGTCCTTTCCCAGCCAGGGAGAACAGCAATGACGCTCAACAACGGGACGACGACGTCCCAGGGCCCAACCGCGGGGGCCGCCCGGACACCGGGCTACGCGGGAACACTGGCTGCCGCCTGCGCCGCGGTCTTCGTGGCCCAGGTCGCGAACGCGCTGCCCGCCTCACTGAACGGGCTGCTCCAGGAGGACCTCCACACCCACGGCTCCCAGCTCACGTGGATCACCGCCGCGTTCATGATCGCCGTGGTCTGCTTCGAGTTCACCTTCGGTGTCCTCGGCGACCTGTTCGGCCGGCGCAGGCTCGTCGTGGCCGGTACCGCCCTGGTCGCGGTGGGCAGCGGCGTGGCCGCGCTCGCGCCCACCGTCCAGGTGCTCTGGGTCGGCGCCGCCCTCAACGGACTGGGCGCCGGCGCCATGTTCCCCGGCTCCCTCACCGCGATCACCTCGGTCACCCGCACCGCGCGGGAGCGGGCGCACGCGGTGGCCGTCTGGAGCGGATTCCTGTCCGCCGGCGCCGCCGTCTCCCCCCTGCTCGGCGGCATGTTCGCCAAGATCGGCTCGTGGCGCGGTTCCTTCTGGGTGCTCGTCGCACTCGCTCTGGTCAGCGCGGTGCTCACCCTCGTCCTGGCCGCCGAGTCGAAGGCTCCCGAGGGGCGCAGGTTCGACGTGCCGGGTCAGATCACCTTCGCCGCGGGTCTGATCCTGGTCCTGTACGGCGCCGTCGAGGGGCCCGAGTCGGGCTGGACCACCCTTCCCGTCCTGCTCGGCTTCGGCGTCGGCGCCTGCTTCCTCGCCGCGTTCGTCCTGGTGGAGCTGGGTGCCGAGTCCCCCATCCTCGACCTGAGGCTGTTCCGCAATCGGGCGTTCACCGTGTCGTCCGTCGCCGCGGTCGTCGGCATGCTCGCCTTCCTCGGCGCCTGCTTCGCGACGAGCATGTGGCTCGGGCCGGTGCAGCACCAGGACCCGATCCGGGTCGCGATCCCCTTCCTGCTCCTCCAGGGGCCCGCGTTCCTGCTCATCCCGGTCGTCTCCCGGCTGCTGCACCGGGTCGCCGCGTCGTGGCTGCTCACCTCGGGGTTCGTGCTGATGGCGATCGGCTGCCTGCTGTGCACCCGGCTGGACGTCGGCGACCCGCACCTCGGCCCCTTCGTGGTGCCCGCCCTGCTGATCGGCGTCGGGTTCGCCCTGACGGTCAGCTCGGTGACGGCCGTGGCACTCGACAGCGTGCCCCGGCAGCTGGCGGGGATGGCGAGCGCCACCACCAACATGCTGCGCGACCTCGGTTTCGCCCTGGGACCCGTCGTCGTCGGCGCGGTCGCGCTGAGCAACGCGGGGTCGGCCTTCGCGGAGAACCTCGCCGGCGCGGCACTCCCCGGCGACCAGGCGGCCGCCGCCCGCGCCGTCGCCGACGCCGGAGGGCCCGTCGCCGTGAACAGCCTGCCGCCCGGGGCCCCGGGCTCGGCGGCACACGGACTGGCCCTGGACGCCCTGGGCAGCGGCTTCGGCACCGCGTTCCTGGTGTGCGCGGTGGCGGCGGCGGTCGCCGCCGCGCTGACCGCCTTCGGCATGATCGGCGTCCGCTCCCACCGTTTCGCCGTGGAGGCGCAGGCCGCGCCGCTGCCGCCGGGTCACGACGGCAGCCCGGAGTCCGCCCTCGCCGGGTAGGCGGGGCGGCCACGGGGAGTCTTCGGGCAGAGCCGCGCGGGCGGGCACCGGTCACCACGACGACCGGTGCCCGCCCGCGGTCCCGGCGCGGGACGGGAACCCGCGCCGTTCCGCCTCGTCCATTGACATGAACGCGCAGCGGCGCAACTCTGAGAGCGCTCTCAGAATCGGTACGGACCAATTCCCCCACACCCGCACGGAGGTGGAGAGTGCTCTCCCGACTCAGACACCGTCTGCTCGCCGTGGCCGCGGCCGCAGGCCTGACCGGCGCCCTGCTCTCGTTCGGCGCCGCACCGCCCGCGGACGCCGCGGTGCCGGCCACCATCCCCCTGAAGATCACCAACAACTCCGCCCGTGGCGACGCCGTCCACATCTACAACCTGGGCACCTCGCTGACGACCGGTCAGCAGGGCTGGGCGGACGCGAACGGCACCTTCCACGCCTGGCCCGCCGGCGGCAATCCCCCCACTCCCGCACCGGACGCGTCCATCCCGGGACCGGCCGCGGGGCAGACCAAGACCATCCGGATCCCGAAGCTGTCGGGACGCATCTACTTCTCCTACGGCCAGAAGCTGGACTTCCGGCTGACCACGGGCGGCCTGGTCCAGCCCGCCGTGCAGAACCCGAGCGACCCCAACCGCAACATCCTCTTCAACTGGTCCGAGTACACGCTGGGCGACGGCGGGCTGTGGCTGAACAGCACCCAGGTCGACATGTTCTCCGCGCCCTACACGGTCGGCGTGCAGCGCGCCGACGGCGGCGTGAGCAGCGCAGGACAGCTCAAGGCCGGTGGCTACCGCGGGGTGTTCGACGCGCTGCGGGCCCAGCCGGGCTGGGGCGGGCTGGTCCAGACCCGGCCCGACGGCACCGTACTGCGGGCGCTGGCGCCGCTGTACGGGGTGGAGACGGGGGCGCTGCCCGCGTCGGTCATGGACGACTACATCAACCGGGTCTGGCAGAAGTACGCGACGGCCACCCTCACCGTCACGCCCTTCGGGGACCGTCCGGACACCAAGTACTTCGGACGGGTCTCGGGCAACGTCATGAACTTCACCAACACCTCCGGCGCGGTCGTCACCAGCTTCCAGAAGCCCGACGCCTCCAGCGTCTTCGGCTGCCACCGGCTGCTGGACGCGCCCAACGACCAGGTGCGCGGGCCGATCTCCCGCACGCTGTGCGCCGGTTTCAACCGCTCGACACTGCTGAGCAACCCCAACCAGCCCGACCCGTCGGCGGCGAACTTCTACCGGGACTCGGTGACCAACCACTACGCCCGGATCATCCACGAGCGCATGGCCGACGGGAAGGCGTACGCGTTCGCCTTCGACGACGTCGGCAACCACGAGTCGCTGGTGCACGACGGCAACCCGGCCGAGGCCAGGCTCACGCTCGCCCCGTTCGACTGAGCCGGCGGCGGGCACGCGTCCGCCCCCGCCCTCGGCCGGTGCGGTGGAGGGCGGGGGCGGAACATGGGTGCGGCACCCGGCGGGGCGGGCGGTCGGGTACCGCACCGGCCCGGTCAGGCGCCGGGCAGTACGCCGGTGCGGGCGACCTCGGAGTACCAGCGGGCGCTCGCCTTGGGGATGCGGGTGCCGGTCGGGTAGTCGACGTAGACCGCGCCGAAGCGCTTGCTGTAGCCGTGGGCCCACTCGAAGTTGTCCAGCAGGGACCACAGGAAGTAGCCGCGCACGTCCGCGCCGTCCAGGATGGCCTGGTGGACGGCGGCCAGGTGACCGCGGACGTAGGCGATCCGGGCGGGGTCGTTGACCTGCCCCTCGGGATCGGCGTAGTCGTCGAAGGCGGCGCCGTTCTCGGTGATGACCAGCGGCAGCCTCGGGAAGTCGGCGGACAGCCGGCCCAGCAGGTCGTACAGGCCGGTGGGGTCGACGGCCCAGCCCATGGCGGTGGTGTCGCCGGGCGGCTGGTGGAAGGCGACCCGGTCGGCTCCCGGCCAGGGGCTGTGGGAGCTGTTGCCGTGCCCGTCGGACGTGTGGGCGCCGCTGCCGTCGGTCTCGGAGACGACGGTGGGCGTGTAGTAGTTGACGCCGAGGAAGTCCAGCTCCTGGTGGGCCCGGCGCAGGTCGCCGTCCTGGACGAAGGACCAGTCGGTCAGCTCGGCGGTGTCCTTGAGGAGGTCCTCCGGGTAGGCGCCGTTCAGCATGGGGCCGGTGAAGACCCGGTTGGCGAGCGCGTCGATCCGGCGGGCCGCGTCGGCGTCGCCCTCGCTGCCGGTGAGCGGGCGGACGTGGTGGACGTTGAGGGTGACGGAGATCTGGGCGTCGGCGCGGACCCGTTCGCGCAGCGCCTGGACGGCCAGGCCGTGCGCCAGGTTGAGGTGGTGGGCGGCGCGCAGCGCGGCGACCGGGTCGGTGCGGCCCGGCGCGTGCACGCCGGAGCCGTAGCCGAGGAAGGCGCTGCACCAGGGCTCGTTGAGGGTGGTCCAGGTCTTCACCCGGTCGCCCAGGGCGTCGGCGGCCAGGGCCGCGTACTCGGCGAACCGCTCGGCAGTGGCGCGCTCGGGCCAGCCGCCGGCGTCCTCCAGTTCCTGGGGCAGGTCCCAGTGGTAGAGGGTGGCGACGGGCTGGATGCCCTTCTCCAGCAGCTCGTCCACCAGCCGCCGGTAGAAGTCCAGGCCCTTCTGTACGGCGGGGCCGCGGCCGGTGGGCTGGATCCGGGGCCAGGCGAGGGAGAAGCGGTAGGCGCCCAGACCGAGTTCGGCCATGAGGGCGACGTCCTCGCTCCGGTGGTGGTAGTGGTCGGTGGCGACGTCACCGGTGTCACCGTTGCGGACCCGGCCGGGGGTGCGGGCGTAGGTGTCCCAGATGGACGGCGTGCGGCCGTCCTCCGCCGCGGCCCCCTCGATCTGGTAGGAGGCGGTCGCCGAACCCCAGAGGAAGCCCTTGGGGAAGGTGCGGGCGGCGTCCGGGGCGGAGGCGGTCTGGTGTGCTGCGGTGACCACGTAAGTCCTTTCGGGTGGGGGTGCTTGGTACGGCGGAGGTGGTGGGTCAGCCCTTGACGGCGCCGGCCATGATGCCGCTGACGATCTGGCGGCCGAAGACGATGAACATCGCCAGCAGCGGCAGCGTGCCGAGCAGCGCGCCGGCCATGATGAGCGACTGGTCACGGACGTAGCCCGCGCTGAGCTGGGTGAGCGCGACGGGGACCGTCGGGTTGGTCATGTCGAGGACCACGAACGGCCAGAAGAAGTCGTTCCACGCGTGCACGAACGTGATCATGAACAGGACGGCCATCGCGGGCCGCGCGATGGGCAGCACGATGCTGAAGAAGATCCTGAGCGAGTGCGCCCCGTCCACGCGTCCGGCCTCGACCAGCTCGTCCGGCAGCGCCTCCGTCAGGTACTGCCGCATGAAGAACACGCCGACCGCGCTCACCAGAGTCGGGAAGATGACGGCGGGCAGCTGCTGCGACCAGCCCAGGTCGGCCATCATCATGAACAGCGGCACGACGGCGAGCTGCGGCGGCACCATCATGGTGCCGATCACCAGCATGAGCAGGGCGCCTCGCCCCTTGAACCGCAGCTTGGCGAAGGCGAACCCGGCGAGCGTCGCGAACAGCACCGTGGACAGGGCGATCACCCCGGCCACGATGAGGCTGTTGACCATGGCCTTGCCCATCGCGGCCTCGTCCCAGGCCCGGGCGAGGTTGCTGAACAGGTTGGGACCGGGCAGGAACGGGGGCGGCGTCTGGCTGACCCGGGTGTTGTCGGTGGACGCGGCCACCATGGTCCAGTACAGCGGGAAGATGGACAGGATCGCCATGACGGCGAGCAGCACGTAGGCGAGGGGGCCGGCGTGGTGCTGGCGGCCGGCGCGCTGGCGCAGCAGCCGGCGGCCACCGCGGCCGGCCGGTTTCGCGGCGGAGGTCCGGGCCGGGGCGTCGGTCCGGGCCGGGAGACTTTGGGTGGTCATCGCGACTCCAGGTCAGGACGTGCGGGAGCGCAGGCGCTTGATGACGCGCTGCACGACGAAGACGAGGACCAGCAGCATGAACATCGCCCAGGCGACGGTCGCCGAGCGGCCCATCTGGTAGTTCTTCCAGCCCTCCTCGTACAGGAGCAGGCCCAGCGTCTGGTACTGGTTGTCCGCGCCGCCGGTGACACCGTTGGGCCCCTGGCCGAAGATCAGCGGCTCGCCGAAGAGCTGGGTGGCGCCGATCGTGGAGAGCACGATGGTGAAGACGATGGTGGAGCGGATCCCGGGAATGGTGACGTGGATGAACTGCTTCCACCGCGAGGCGCCGTCGAGGGAGGCCGCCTCGTAGCGGTCGGCGGGGATGGCCTGCATCGCGGCCAGGTAGAGCAGCGCGTTGTAGCCGGTCCAGCGCCAGATGACGATGGTGGAGATCGCGATCTGGGCGGGCCACTTGTCGGCCTCCCAGTCCACCGGGTCGATCCCGACCGAGCCGAGCGCCCAGTTGATCACGCCGAAGTCGCGCTCGAAGATCATGGTGAAGACGAGGGCGGCCGCGGCGACCGAGGTGGCGTACGGGACCAGGGAGGCGACCCGGAAGAACAGCGAGGCGCGCATCCGGTAGTTGAGCAGGTGCGCCATGCCGAGCGCCATCATCAACTGCGGCACCGTGGAGATGACGCCGATGGTGATCGTGTTCTGCACCGCGTTCCAGAACCGCGAATCGCCCCACAGCTCGACGTAGTTGTCGAACGCCACCCACTCCATGACATCGAGGGTGGCCAGCTCCACGTCGTGCAGGGAGATCCACGAGGTGTAGATCAGGGGGTAGAAGCTGAACGCGGCGAAGATGATGAAGAACGGCGCGACGAACGCGTACGGGGCGCCCTTGATGTCGAGCCGGTGCCAGAGCGCGCCGCGCCGCCGGGCGGTGCCCTCGCCGCCCGGGCGGGGAGAGGGCCGCGGAGGCTCGTCCCCGGCCAGGGCCTTGGTGGTGGAGGTGGCCACCGGACTTCCTTCCTGAGTGCGGTTGGGTGAGCCGGGCGCCGGGCCCGCCGGCCAGGACCTGTTCCTGGACGCGGCCGGGCCCGGTCGGCCTCGGGAGCGGAGAGTCAGCCGACCGCCTTCTCGATGCGCTCCCCGGTGGTCTTCCACGCCTCGTCACGCGTGGCGTCGCCCTGCTCGATCAGGGCCAGGCCCTGGGAGAAGGTGTCCTTGATCGTGCCGTCCTTGCGGCCGAGGACCTGCTTGTCCGGGATCTCCTGGGCGGCCGCTCCGAAGATCTGGCCGATCGGCGCGCCGCTGAAGTACTCGGACTTGGCGTTCTTCACCTCGGGGCTGTCCAGCGCCGTGCGGGAGGAGGGGATGTTGCCGATCTCCTTGAAGATGTGCGCCTGCTGCTCGGGCGCGGTCAGCCAGGCGACGAGCTTCTTGGCCTCCTCCTTCACCGGGCTCTGCTCGACCACGCCGAGGAAGGAACCGCCCCAGTTCGCGCCCTTGGGGGCCTTGGCGACGTCCCACTTGCCCTTGTTCGCGTCACCGGCCTTCTCACTGATGTGGCTGAGCATCCACGCCGGGCACACCGCGGTGGCGAAGGTGCCGTTGGCCAGGCCCGGGTCCCAACCCGGCTGGAACTGGCGGAGCTTGGCCGTCAGACCGTCCTCCGCGGCGTCGGCGGCGAGGTTCCACGCCTCCTTGACGGCGGGGTTGGTCTCGTAGATCAACTCGCCGTTCTCGTCGTAGTACTGCTCGGGGTAGCCGTAGACCATGGCGTTGAACAGGCCGCTGGCCGCGTCCATGTAGGCCACGTCCCCGCCCTTGAAGCCCTTCTTGAAGTCGCGGCCGACCTCGACGTACTTGTTCCAGTCGCCCGCCCACAGCTTGGCGACCTCCTCGCGGTCGGTGGGCAGCCCCGCCTTCTCGAAGTAGTCCTTGCGGTAGCAGACGGCCATCGGGCCGATGTCGGTGCCCAGGCCCAGCACCTTGCCGTCCTTGGTGCTGATCTGGGACTCCTTCCACGGCAGGAAGTGGTCGGTGCCGGGCACGTCGGAGAAGTCCGCGAACTTGTCGGCCTGGGTCTCGGTGATCTCCTTGGCCCGGCCGATCTCGATGCCCTGGATGTCCTTCAGGCCCTTGCCCGCGGCGAGCCTGGTCTGCAGGGCGGTGTAGTACGTCTGCTCGTCACCGGCGATCTCGGCCTTGATGTCGACGTTGGGGTTCTCCTTCTCGTACTGCTCGAGAAGGCCGGTCTCCTTGATGCCCATCACCCCGTACATGCCCATGGTGATGGTGACCTTGCCGTCCTTCTTGCCACCGCCGGTGGCCGAGTCGTCACCGCTGCTGCAGCCGACGACGAGCGCGAGCGCGCCGACGGCCGCGGCCGTCGCCACCGCCTTTCTGCGCAACGAACCGAGAGTGCCCATGGATCTCCTCCTAGCGACGGCGCTGACACATCGGAGTGACGAGTTCTGCGATGACTACTGCGATGGCTACAGCGGCTACAGCGATGAAAGACAGCGGCTCGAACAAGGGGTGGGAACGTGCCCAAACTTGGTGGGCACGTTCCCACCGGCGACTCGAAGACTCGTGGGAAGGGGGCCGGTCTGTCAATAACTTGAAAGCAACTTGTCGCAACCGTCCCCGCGCCGCGTTCGCCTCCCGGAGACCGGGGGGTGCTCCGCCGACCGCGGCGTCTGTCAGAATTGCCGCAGGTCACCTCCGCGGCAGGCAGCGCCGCCGCGGCCGCCGAGGGGGGAGTACATGACCGGCAACCGCCGTCCAACGATCAAAACGGTCGCCGCCCGCGCCGGCGTGGGCCGCACCACGGTCTCCCGTGTCGTCAACGGCTCGGAGTTGGTCAGTGCCGATGCCCGGGAGAGGGTGCTTGCGGCGATCAAGGAACTGAACTACGTTCCCAACTCGGTCGCCCGCGGCCTGGTGACCAACCGCACCAACGCCGTGGCCCTGGTGATCCCGGAGTCGGAGAGCCGGCTCGGCTCGGAGCCGTTCTTCGCCGCGCTCATCCGCGGGGTCAGCGGCGCCCTCGCCGAGAGCCGCACCCAGTTGCAGCTCATGCTCGTCCGCGACCAGGCCGAGCGGGACCAGTTGACCGAGTCGGTCGCGACCCGCCGGGTGGACGGCGTGCTGCTGGTCTCGGTGCACTCCGAGGACCGGCTGCCCGGCATGCTCGAGGAGATGGGCCTGCCCACGGTGCTCGCCGGCCGCCGCGACGCGGGCGAGCGGCTGAGCTACGTCAACTCCGACAACGCCGGCGGGGCGGCCGCCGCGGTGCGGCATCTGCTGGGCGGCGGACGGCGCCGGGTCGCCACCATCACCGGGCCGCTGGACATGGACGTCGGCCGCAGCAGGCTCGCCGGCTGGCGCGCCGCGCACCTGGAGGCGGAGGTGCCCGCGGAGGAACTCCTCGTCGAGGCGGGCGACTTCACCGAGGAGGGCGGCGCGAGCGCCATGCGTTTGCTTCTTGAACGCGTCCCGGACCTGGACGCGGTCTTCGCCGCGTCCGACCTCATGGCGGTCGGCGCCCTGGCCGAACTGCGCCGGCAGAAGCGGCAGGTGCCCGGGGACGTCGCCGTCGTCGGCTTCGAGGACTCCGTCCTGGCCCGCCACACCAACCCACCGCTGACGACGGTGCGTCAACCGGTGGAGGAGCTGGGCCGGACCATGGCCCGCATCCTCACCGACATCACGCAACACGGAGCGCCGCGGCAGCAGCTGACGCTGCCGACGGAGCTGGTGGTGCGCGAGTCGTCGTAGGCCCTGGCGCCCACCGCGGGAGCACGCCGGGCCCCCGGCCGACCGGAGCCCCGGCACCTGTCGACGCTCCCGCTGCCGCGGGCGGCGCGACATGCCGTCGGTGCCCAACGGGGCACGGCACGGGGCGGGCGTACCGGCCGCGCGGTGGGATCATGGGTGCCGGGCGTGACACGTGCGGGACCGAGGAAGTGGCGGGTGGCCATGGGGGCCGGCTGGGAGTGGGACGAGACGCTGTTCGCCGGTACCGCCGCCTTCTACCGGCGCGGGAGACTCCCGTACGCCCCCGGCCTGGCGGACGTGCTCGCCCGGGTGCTGGACCTGGACGGGCGTGGCCGGCTGATCGATCTGGGGTGCGGGCCGGGGACGGTCGCCCTGCGCCTGGCCGGCCTCTTCGACGAGGTGGTCGGGGTGGATCCGGACGCGGAGATGCTCGCGGAGGCGGCACGTGAGGCCGCGACGCGGGAAGTGACCGGAAAGGTGCGGTGGGTGCGGGCGCGGGCGGAGGAACTGCCCGCGGGACTCGGCGACTTCACGGTCGCGACCCTCGCCCAGTCGTTCCACTGGATGGACCGCGAACGGGTGGCGGCAACCCTCCGGGGCATGCTCCGGCCGGGCGGTGCGCTCGTGCACGTCTCGGATCTCAAGGGAGAGAGCCGGACCACCAACGGACTGCCGCATCCCCCGGTCCCGCACGCGGCGATCGACGCGCTGGTCAGGCGCTATCTGGGACCGGTCCGCCGGGCCGGCCGGGGGCTGCTGCCGCGCGGGACACCGGCCGGTGAGGCCGCGGTGCTCGCCGGTGCGGGGTTCGCCGGCCCCTACCGGCACGTCGTGCCCGGTGGGCAGCCGATGGTGCGCACGGCGGACGACGTCGTCGCGGGGGTGTTCTCCATGTCGTTCTCGGCCCCCCACCTGTTCGGCGCCCGGCTCGCCGTGTTCGAGGGGGATCTCCGCCGGCTGCTGGGGGAGGTCTCGCCGTCGGGGCGCTTTTCCGTGTGCCGGCCGGGTACCGAGGTGTTCGTCTGGCCGCGTGGGGAGGGGTGAGCGAGGTCGCCGGGTGCGGCCGGGGGTTACGGGGTCAGCACGATGCGTCCGAAGACCTCGCCCGCGTCCATCTTCCGGTGCGCCGAGGCCGCCTGGTCCAGGGGCAGCACCTCGTGCACGACGGTCTCGATCTCCCCGCGGCCCGCGGCGGCGAACTGTTCGGCCCGCACGGCCCGCAGGCCGGCTGGCGGGACGGTGGCGGCACTGAAGGTGGCGAACGACATCGACTTCTGGAAGGACGCCATCAGATGCGTGCCGAAGTCCGCCGGCGGCTGCCCCGCGACGGCGCCGACGACCACCATCCTGCCGTTCGGCGCGAGCCTGGTGAGGAAGGCGGGCAGGTCGGCTCCGGCGACGATGTCCACGATGACGTCGAAGGCGCGGGGAGCGTCCGCGCCGCCCTCGCCCGAGCGGTCCAGGACGTGGGTCGCGCCCAGCCCGCGCAGCCGCTCGCCGCGGGCGGCCGACGACGTGGTGACCGCCACCGCGGCGGCACCGGCGCGTGCCGCGAGCTGGACCGTCATGATGCCGATGCTGCCGGCCGCACCGCGCACCAGCACGCGCTCGCCCGCGGTGAAGCGGGCGTGGGCGAGCCCGAAGTGCGCCACCACCCCGGCACTGCCGAGCGTCACCGCGTCCCGTGCGGACAACCCCGCGGGGAGCGGGAGGATGTCGTCGGCAGGGGCGGTCGCCTGTTCGGCGTAGCCTCCGCCCACGCCGGTCTGCGCCCACACGCGCCGGCCGGTCCAGGCGGCGTCGACGCCCGCGCCGACCGCCGTCACGGTGCCCACCACCTCGCCGCCGGGCACGTGCCCCTCCTGGAATCCGTAGGCGGCGAGCGCACCGCTGCGGATGGCTGCGTCGGCACCGCTCACGCCGATCGCCTCGGTCGCGACCAGCACCTGTCCCGCGGCGGGCGCGGGGGCGGGAAGGTCGACGACCTCCAGTCCCCCGGGGCCGCCGAACGTCCGGATCGCCACTGCCCTCATTCGCCGCTCCTTGCTCGCCGAGGCCGTGCCCTACGCACCGAAGCCCTGCTCGCCGGACGTTAACGGACGCCACCGTCCGCTTCGCTAAAGTGAGAGTGGTGACCGACCATTTGCCTCACTCGCTGCGCTCCGACGCCCGGGACAACCGCGAGCGCATCCTCGAGGCGGCCCGCGCGCTGTTCGCCACCGAGGGGTTGCAGGTGCCGATGCGGGAGGTGGCCTGGCGGGCCGGTGTCGGGCCGGCCACGCTCTACCGGCGCTTCCCGACCAAGCGGGAGCTGGTCACCGAGGCGTTCACGGACCAGTTGCGGGCCTGCCGCACGATCGTCGACGAGGGCCTGGCCCACCCGGACCCCTGGGCCGGCTTCTGCCTCGTCGTCGAGAAGACCTGCGAGCTGCACGCGCGGCACCTCGGCTTCAACGAGGCGTTCATGGCGGCCTACCCGGAGGCGATGGACTTCGCCGCCGCCCGCGCGTACTCGCTGAAGTCCGCCGGTGAACTGGCCCGTCGGGCCAGGGAGGCCGGCGGTCTGCGCCCCGATTTCGTCCTGGACGACCTCATGCTCATGATCATGGCGAACCGGGGCATCCACGCCCTGTCGACGGCCGCCCGCGTCGCGGCCTCCCGGCGTTTCGCCGCGCTGGTGATCCAGGCGTTCCGGGCCTCCCCGGAGCACACGCCGCTTCCCCCGGTGCCACGGCCGGCGCCGGTGTGAACCCGACTGGCCCAGTACGCGTCCGGTGAGCGTTTCCCCCCGGGCCTCCGTTCGTTGGGACGGACATGATCAAGAAGCTCGCCTGTGTCTCCGTCATGGCCACCGCTCTGCTGGTCTCCGCTCCCCTCGCCGAGGCGGCCCCCGTGCCCGGCCCGTCCACCGGTGTTCCGGGTGGTCCGCTCCTGGACGGTCTCCTCGGTTCGCTGGAGGTGGGGCATCCGGCCACCTCTGGGCAGTCGCTGCTCCCCCAGGGCATCCTCGGCAGGTGAAACGCGCGGGGCGGGAGGGGGCGGTCGCGCACTGCCGCCCCCTCCGCCTCCGGCGACCGGTTCGGCGTCCCGCTCCACCGGCCGCCCCTTCCGGGCCCGCCGGACCGCGGCAGGCTTCGCTTTCCGTGCCCCGCCGGCTCGTCACCGTCGACGAGATCGTCCGGCACGTCCGGCACGCCCGTACCGGGCTGCTCGCGGTAGCGGGCCCGCTTCGGGGAACCCGGTGTCCACACACCCCAGGAAAGCGGCACACGACATGTACGACCAGACGCGCGCACAGCAGCCCGCGGACCAGGACCAGCGCCGCGCCGGGCGCCGTCCCGCGGCCCCGGAGACGCTCCTGCCGCCGGCGGAACGGGACGCGGTCCTGGACCGTCTCCGCAAGGCCATCAACACCTTCGCCGACGCTCCGCACGAGGCGCTCAAGGAGGCGGAGGGCGCCTTCGACGACGCCGCCGCCCAGCTCGCGAGCGCTCTGGCGCAGCGGCGTCGTGCCCTGCGCGAGAGGTGGCGGGAGCAGGACCCCGAGACGCATGCCGAGGAACTCCGGCTCGCCCTGCGGCAGTACCGGGAGATCACTCAGCGGCTGATCCGCACCTGACGGCCACGTCGTTGGCGCAGCGGAAGCCGAGGTTGCCGGACGAGGAGTCCGGGGTGTTGGAGGAGCGGGCAGCGACCCGGTAGCGGTTGCAGTAGGAGTCGTGGCACAGGTAGGAGCCGCCCCGCAGGACCCGTGCCGTCCCGGCCTCGGGACCGTGCGGGTCCGCGGCAGGTGCGTCGGCGTAGTAGGTGGGCGAGAACCAGTCGGAGCACCATTCCCACACGTTGCCCGCGGTGTTCCACAGGCCGTGGCCGTTGGGCCGGTAGGACTTGACCGGTGCGGTGGTCAGGTGCCCGTCCTCGGCCGTGTTGACGTGGGGGAAGCGGCCCTGCCAGATGTTGCAGCGCCACCGGCCGCCCGGGGTCAGCTCGTCGCCCCAGGCGTAGCGGCGGCCGGCCAGTCCCCCGCGAGCGGCGTACTCCCATTCCGCCTCGGTGGGCAGGCGCTTGCCGGCCCACCGAGCGTAGGCGGTGGCGTCGTTCCAGGAGACGTGGACGACGGGATGGTTCGGCCGGCCGGTGATGTCGGAGCGGGCGCCCTCGGGGCGGCGCCAGTGGGCGCCCCGCACGTTGATCCACCAGGGGGCGCCGGCGGCGTTGCCGAGGACGTCGGCGTCCGGGGCGGCGACGACCAGGTGGAAGACCGCCGAGGAGCCGAAGCGTTCGGCGTCGGTCACGTGGCCGGTCGCCTTGACGAAGGCGGCGAACCGGGCGTTGGTGACGGCGGTCTCGTCGATGTGGAAGGGCCGCAGACGCACCGTGTGCACGGGTGTCTCGCCGTCGGCCGGATATCCCTCCCCGAAGGCGTCCCCCATCGCGAACTCACCGCCCGGCAGGCGCACCTGTCCGCGGGTCGAGCGCGGGCGGGCGGCGGGCCCCGGCTCCGCGGCGACCGCGGGGGACGGGGCGGCCACGGCCACGGGTGCCGTCGCGGGGGCGCAGCACGGGCGGTGAGTACGGGTCATGGGTCCTCGAATCGATCGCGTGCGTGCGCCTGCTAGGCCTGGTACGTGGACTCGTCGAGCCCGCTCAGGGTCGGGTCGTGGCCCACCTCGCCGACGTCGTACATCGATGTCATCCAGTGGTAGAAGTTGTCGCCGCGTTCGCGCAGGACGTCGTAGAGCCGGCGCATCATGCGGCCGCGGACCTCCGCCTGTTCCGGGTGGGCGTAGACGTTCTGCAGTTCGTCCGGGTCGGTGTGCAGGTCGTACAGCTCGTTGACGGAGTCGGGGTTGACGACGAGTTTGTAGCGGTCCTCGCGCAGCATGCGCTGGGGGTAGGGGAAGTGGTGGCCGTGGAACTCGCAGACGATGTCCTCGTCCCACTCCACCGTCTCGCCCCGCGCCAGGGGCAGCAGGCTGCGCGAGTCGACGGCGGGTTTCGGGTCCAGGCCCGCCAGTTCGAGGATCGTGGCGGTGCAGTCGAGGAGGCTGACGAACTCGTCGCGCACCTGGCCGCCGGGCGCGCCCGGGACCCGGAGCAGGCCGGGGGTGCGGTAGATGTCCTCGTACATCGCGGGGCCCTTGTCGTGCAGCCGGTGCGAGCCGGTGAACTCCCCGTGGTCGCAGGTGAAGAACACCGCCGTGTCGTCCACGAGGCCGAGCCGTTCCATGGCCGCCACGACGCGGCCGATCTGCCGGTCGATGAGGGCCACGTAGCCCCAGTAGACGGCGATGAGCTTGCGGGTGGTCTCGATGGGCATCGTGTCGAAGGTCCAGTGCGCGCTGTAGTTGCGCTGGACCGGGGGTTTGCCCTCGAAGGTCTCGGACACCGACCGCGGCAGTTCCACGTCCGCGGGGTCGACCAGGTCGAAGTACTCGTCCGGAAGGATGTACGGCAGGTGCGGTCCGAAGAAGTGCAGGGCCAGGAAGAAGGGCTGGTCGTGGTCGTGCGCGTCGGCGGCGTAGCGTTCCAGCCGCTCGATGGCGCGGGTGGCCAGGTAGTGCTCGAAGGTGGCCTCGACCGGCTGGTGCAGGCGGGCGGCGAGCAGGTTGCCGGGGCCGCCGTTCGGGAGGGTGCCGCGGACACGGTCGCTGATCTCGTACGGCGGCAGTCCGCGTTCGTCGAGGTAGGCGAGGTAGTCCGGGTGGTCGACGGGGTTGTGCCAGCCGGGCAGTTCGGGGCCGTCGAAGCCGTAGTCGGCCGCGGTGCGGCGGTTTCCGGCGTGCCACTTGCCGAACAGGCCGCAGTTGTAGCCGTGTTCGCGCAGCGCCCGGGAGAAGGCGAACTGGTCCTCGGCCAGGTCTTCCAGATAGCCGACGTTGCGTTCGTGGTTGGCGAGGAGCTTGTGCCGGAAGGGTGCCTGGCCGGTCAGGAGGCTGGCGCGGGCCGGGGTGCAGATGGCGGTGGGGGTGTACCAGCGGTCGAAGCGGGTTCCCGTGGCGGCCAGTTCGTCGAGTGCGGGGGTGTGGGCCAGCGGGTTGCCGTAGGCGCCGAGCGTGTCCGTGCGGTGCTGGTCGGTCATGAGGAAGAGGATGTTCTTCCGGGACGCCCCGGGCTCGTTCGCTCGCGTCACTTGCCCGCTCCCGTGAAGAGGTCGCCGGTGTAGTAGGTCTTCGGGTCGGCTGGCTTCTTGAGTTTGCCGGCGTTGACGAAGTAGTCGTTCATGCCCTCGAGCCACTTGACGACGGTGCCGTCCCGGGTCAGCTTGTCCAGCTCCGCCACGCTGAGCACCTTGTTGTTCGCGGCGTCCGCCTGCACCTGGTCGACGGGGATCTTCAGCTTGTCGGCGGTCAGCTTGATCGCCTCGTCGGTGTGCTCGGAGCGGAAGGTCATCGCCTCGCGCAGCACGGCGAGGACCTTCTTGGTCTTCTCCGGCTGGTCGGCCACCACCTTGTTGCCCGCGACGAACGCCGTGGGGAAGGAGACGTCGTCCGCGAAGTCGCCGTTCTTGGCGAGTTCGACCAGGTCGGGGACCTGCTTCTTGATCGTCGCCGCGGCCGGGTACCAGAAGCCGGCGCCGTCGACCTGCTGGGAGGAGAAGGCGGAGACGATGGTGGACGGGTCCATGGGCACGACCTTGAGGTCGTCCTTGGTCATCCCGGCCTTCTCCAGGGCGAGGGTGAGGATCATGTCGCCGGAGGTGCCCTCGGGCACCGCCACGGTCTTGCCCTTGAGCTGCTGCATCGAGGTGATGCCCGGCTGGGCGAGGACGCGGTCGGAGTTGCCGAGGGTGTTGATGGCGACGACCTTGGCCTGGCCGGAGGCGGGGAGCCACATGGCGCCGGGGCCTATGTAGCCGAAGTCGAGGTTGTCCGTGCCCAGGGCCTGGATCTGGAGCGGCCCGTTGGTGAAGACCTTGGCGTCGGCCGACAGCCCGTGCTTCTTCCACAGGCCCTTGGCCTCGGCGATGGCGATCAGGCTGGCGCCGTTGAAGTCGTTGATGTATCCGAAGCGCACCTTGTCCGACGAGCCGCCGGCGGACGAGCCGCCGCCGCATGCGGCGAGCAGCGCCATGGCGGCCACGCCGGCGAGGGTGGTGGTGAGGCTTCTGCGGGTGAGGACGGGTGACATGGCGGTGGGTCCCTTCCGGGTCATGACGTCGGGGAGTGGGAACCGGAAAGGGCGGCGGTGCGGCCTTCCTGGTGGTAGACGGAGTGCCACACGCGGTTGCGCAGTGCGGCGAACTCGGGGCTGAGCCGGAAGGCCTCGTCGCGCTCGATGGCGGGGTCGACGTCGACGACGTCGTAGACGCGCCCGGGGCGGGCGGCCATCACGACGACGCGGCCCGCCAGGAACACGGCCTCGTCGACGTCGTGGGTGATGAACAGGACGGTGCGCCTGTCCTGGCTCCAGGTCTTCAGGAGTTGCTCCTGGAGCTTGACCCGGGTGAGCGCGTCGAGGGCGCCGAAGGGTTCGTCCATCAGCAGGATCGAGGGGTCGACGGCGTAGGCGCGGGCGATGGCGCAGCGCTGGCGCATGCCGCCGGAGAGGGTCTTGGGGAGCGCGTCGGCGAAGCGTTCCAGGCCGACCAGTTCGATGAAGTGCTCGGCCCTGGCGCGGCGTTCGCGCTTGGGCACTCCCGTGGTCCTGAGACCGAACTCGACGTTCTGACGTACGGTCAGCCAGGGGAAGAGGGCGTACTGCTGGAAGATGACGCCGCGCTCGGGTCCGGGCCCGGCGACGGGCGTTCCGTCCACCAGGGCGCGGCCGGAGGTGGGGGTCTCCAGGCCGGCGAGGATGTTCATCAGGGTGCTCTTGCCGCAGCCCGAGGGGCCGACGACGGTGACGAACTCGTGGTTCGCGATGTCGAGGCTCACGTCGTCCAGGGCGGTGAAGGTCTCCCTGCCCAGTGAGAAGGTCTTGGTGACGTGCTGGACGGAGATCTTGGCGGGTGTGCTGGTCATCGGCGTTCCTGCCATCGGGTGAGCCGGCGTTCGGCGAGGAGGAGGACGCGGTCCATGAGGAGACCGAGGATTCCGATCGAGATGAGCCCGACGAAGATGGTCGGGAGGTCGTAGTAGAGCTGGGCGTTCTGCATGCGGTAGCCGAGGCCCTCCTGGGCGGCGATCAGCTCCGCGGCGACCAGGGTGGCCCAGGCCGAGCCGAGGCCGACCCGCATGCCGACGAGGATGAAGGGGGTGGACGCCGGCACCACGACGCGGGCGAAGATCGTGGCGTCGCCCGCGCCCAGCACCCGGGCGGCGTTGATCAGGGTGCGGTCGACGTTCACCACGCCCTGGAAGGTGGAGATCACACAGGCCAGGAACGCGGCCAGGAAGATGACGAAGATCTTCGGGGTCTCGTCGATGCCCATGGCGACCACGGCCAGCGGGATGATCGCCAGCGGCGGGATGGTGCGGAAGAACTGGATCCAGGGCTCGATCAGGCCGCGCAGGATGCCGTACCAGCCCATCAGGAAGCCCACCGGGACGGCCACGGCCGTGCCGAGCGCGAAGCCGATGAGGACCCGGGTCAGGCTGGCGAGGGCGTCGTCGGCGAGGGTCCCGTCGCTGATCAGGGTGGAGGCGCGGTCGACGACCTCCGGCGGTGTCGGCAGTTTGAAACCGGCGGACGCGAGGGCCCACCAGATGGCGATGCCGAGCGCGACGGACACGGCGTTCAGGGCGAGGGGCAGCCCGCGCCCGCCGGAACGGGAGCGCTCCGGCGCGGACTTGGCGGCGCCCGCCGAGGTGTCTGCCGCCATGGTGCCTCCCGCCGTGCTGTCGTCCGTTTCGGCCCCGGGCGAGGACCCGGGCCCGTTCTCGGGCCGCGGGTGCCGCCGGTCGGCACTCCGCTTGTCAAGGACGGACATGGGCGGCTCCTTCGGTGGCGGAGTGGGGTGCATCGGAACGGCCCTTCACGTCGGCGGTTTCGGGATACCTCGCCAGGAGGGGTGAGCTGTGGAAGACCGCGGCGAGCGCGCCGATGGCGCCGTCGTCGTCGGAGAGCCGGGCGGCGGCGACGGCGGGTCCCGCCGACGCGGTCGGGAAGATCTCGGCGGCGAGGGTGGCGGCGACCTGTTCCACCAGGACGGGCGCCAGCCGGGTGATCTCGCCGCCGATGACCACCTTCGCCGGGTTCAGCATCATGGTCGCGGCGCCGACCACCCGGCCCAGCGCCCCCGCGGCCTCCCGCAGTACCCGGTCCACGACGGGGTGGGCGCGGCGCACGGCGGCGGCGAGGTCGTCGAGGCTCTCCAGGCGCAGACCGAACTCCCAGCAGGCTGCGAGGATTCCGGGCACCGAGGCGACGGTCTCCAGACAGCCCCGCTTGCCGCAGCGACAGGGGCGGCCCGCCGGTTCGACGGTCACGTGCCCCAGCTCGCCGGCCAGCCCGGACGAACCCGTCACCAGTTGGCCCCCGACGACGAGTCCGCCGCCGACGCCGTCCGACAGGCGTACGTAGACCAGGTCGGCGACGCTGTCGGCGCCGCTGATCGCCTCGGCGAGGGCGGCCAGCCGGGTGTTGTTGTCGACGATGACCGGTGCGTCGAAGCGTTCGGCGAAGGCCACGTCGACGCCCTCGGGTGCCGGGCGCAGCACGGTGGTGCCCGCGGTGGCGCGCGGCCAGGCCGCCCCCTGAGGGGCCGGGTAGGGACCGGGTACGCCGATGCCGATGCCCTGCAGCGCCCCGTAGTGGACCCCGGCCTCGCCGCTGAGCCGGTCGACCAGTGCCAGGGCCAGTTCCGTGCGGGTCGCCCAGGTCGCGGTGTCCTCGTACCGGACGGAGCCGGAGACCATGATCTCGTGCGAGGCGTCGGCGACGACGACGTGGACGCGCCGGTGTCCGAAGTCGACGCCCATGAACTGCGCCGACGCCGGGTCCAGCGCCAGCCGTTCGGCCGGCCGCCCGCTGCCCTCTCGGCGGGAGGCGTCGGTGTCGACGACCACGATGGCACCGCGTTGCAGGAGGTTGCCGGTGATCTCGGACAGCGTGGTGCGGGACAGGCCCACGACCCGGGCGATCTCGCCGCGGCTCATGGCGCCGTTCTCCTGCAGCGCACGCATGACGCGCTCTTCGTGGGTCCGCCTGACCAGTGCGTGCACTCCGCTGGGCATCTGCATGCCGGTCAAGGTAGGGAGGCTCGATTATTCCGTCAACACTCCGACAGAAAGACGCAATGAAGTGTTCACAATGCCAGGTGGGTGGCGCCCTGGTTCTGCGGGCCAAGCCCGATTATTCGTCCGCCCTGTTGACGTAAATGTGCGGGCGTTCGCATGCTGTGCGCCATGCCCCCGTCATGCGGCCGGTGTGCCGCGCCTCGGTTCCCGGACGGGGACGACGAAGGAGAACCCGACTGATGACCGATGCCGAGTACGGACTCCCCCGACGATCCCTGCTGGCCGGTGCCGCCGGTGCGGGAGCGGCGTTCGCCCTGCCCGCGAGCGCCGCGCAGGCGGCTCCCGCGGCGGCGCCTGCGGCCTCCCCGCGGGCCGGGGCGGAGCGGCGGCACCCGCGCAACTGGCCCGACCCCGAGCCGTACGGCGCCGCGGACACCCGGGCCGACCTGTGGCCGCGCGAGGACAACTCGTTCGTCCTCCCGCTGGAGTTGCGCCCTCGTGACGAGGAGCACGGCACCGTCTGGATGCGCGACACCTACGTCAACTGCTTCGTCGTCGACGGCCGCCCGCTGTACGTCGCCACGGGAACCACCCGGGTGCCCGGGCTCGAAGCCGCCGGCCCCTGGAACGACGGCATCTTCGTGTGGCTGGCCCCCTCTCTGGAGGGCCCATGGCGGCTGGCCGACACCACCGGCATCCGGCCCGGGGCGGAGCGCGGCAAGGTGTGGTCGCCCGAGTTCGCCGGGGAGAACCGGCCCGGCCGCACGGTCGTCGCGCCCTGGCAGGAGTACTGGCACGACGAGCAGTTCGGCAAGCGCGGCCAGGCCTGGGCGCCGGAGCTGCACTACTTCCGTGACACCTGGTACCTCGTCGCGTGCATGGGCGACCACTCCCGCAAGGTCGGCTCGTTCATGCTGGTGAGCGAGGGCGGCGTCGAGGGCCCGTACCGGCTGGTCGAGGGCAACCTGGACAAGCCCTTCGGCGACTCGTTCATCGGCGGTCCGAAGTTCATCGAGCCGGGCGCCTACCACCACATCGACGGCGGTCTCTTCTCCGAGGGCGACGACGCGTGGCTCGTGCTGCACAACGACCTGTACGCGAAGTTCCGGGACGACATGGAGGACATCGTCACGACGACGGACCTGCCCCGGTTCCGGCAGACGCCCTACTCCCCGGAGCCGTATCTCGAGGGCGCCTACGTGTTCAAGTACCGGGGCAAGTACCACCTCGTCCACGCCGCCTGGGACCGTACGTCCGTCCAGGCCGACGGCACCGTCCGCCAGGCCTACGACGTGCCCGCCGCGGGGCGCGTGCAGTACCAGTACGACGCGGTCGTCGCCGTGGCCGACCGGTTCGAGGGGCCGTACTCGAAGCGGTACACGGCGGGTGTCGGCGCCGGTCACAACAACTTCTTCGTCGATCACCGGGGCGGCCTGTGGGCGACGTACTTCCTGAACCCGGCCGCCGGCTACTGGTCGGGGGCCTCGCGCGTCGATCGGTCCGCGGTGCCCGGTGTCGTACGGCTGGAGTGGACCGGTCCGGCGGACGGCCGGCTGTATGTGAAGCGGGGGTCGGAGAAGCCCGGCAACGGGCACTGAGCGGCGGTCCCCGTCCCGGCACGCCCTCGTATGCCGTCGCGGCGGGACGGGCGTAGTGTCCAGATATGGGTGATGTTCGGGGCGGACGGCGTCGGGCGGCCCTGTCGGCGCGGACGTGGGCGGACGGCTGATGGACTCCGCCATGGCGGCCGTCGTGCGGGCGAGTGGTGCGTTCGGAGGGATCCTCTACGCACTGCCGCCGGGCGAGGACGCCGTGTGGCAGGTCCTGATCACCGGGGTCCCCCAGGAGATGGCGGCACCGTGGCGGCGGGTCGGGCTGAAGGACCCGATGCCCGTGGCGGACGCCGTCCGCGAGCACCGCCTGGTGTGGGCGGGCGGCCGGGAGGAGATGGCGCGGGAGTATCCGCGGCTGGCGCTCGTCCTGCCGTACGACTTCTCGCTGGCGGCCGCACCGCTGGTCTCGGGCACCGCACTCAGGGGCGGGCTGGTGCTGCTGTGGCCCGGGAACCACCCGGCGCGGCTGAGCGCCGGGGAGCAGGACGTCATCCGGGCGGGCTGCCACCGCCTGGGTGACAGCCTGCAGCGGGCCATCGACCGCGGCGAACCGCTGCGGCCGCCGGAGCGGCCCCGGACCCTGCCGCCGGCCGCCCCGCGCACCCCCTCCCCCGCCGAGGCGACCGCGCTGTCCGCCTTCGTGGACCGCCTGCCCGGCGGCTCCTGCGCGCTGGACCTGGAGGGGCATCTGACCCTCGTCACCCCGGGGGCGGCCGAACTGCTCGGCGTCGACCGGTCCCTGCTGGTGGGCGCCCTGCCGTGGGAGGCGCTGCCCTGGATGGACGTGCCGCACGTCGAGGACCGCTACCGGGCCGCGCTGGTCAGCCGCAGGCCGCAGGGCTTCACGGTCCTGCGCCCGCCGAAGACGTGGCTGACCTTCGAGCTGTACCCGGACGCCACCGGACTGAGCGTGCGCATCACCCCCGGCAGTCCGGACGCGGACACACCCCCGTCCCGGTCGGTACAGGCCTCGGGCCCCAGCCGTGCCACCGTCCTGTACCACCTGATGCACCTGGCCTCCACCCTGACCGAGGCCGTCAGCGTGCAGGACGTGGTCGAGCAGACCGCCGACCAGCTGATGCCCGCGCTCGGAGCGCAGGCCATGGTGGTGATGGCCCCGGCGGACGGCCGGCTGAAGATCGTCGGCCAGCGCGGCTACCGCCCGGAGCTGCTGAGGCGCTTCGACGGGGCGCCGCTCACCACGGCCCTCCCCGGAGCCGATGTCATGGCCACGGGTGTCCCGGGGTTCTGGACCACCTTCGAGGAACTCCACCATGCCTACCCCGTCATGACGCACGAGGACGGGATGGCCGCCTGGGCCCTGCTGCCGCTGATCGCCTCCGGCCGCCCCATCGGCTCGCTGCTGCTCTCCTACCGGCGGCCCCACGTCTTCCCGCCCGGCGAACGGGCCGCCCTCACCTCGCTGGCCGGTCTGGTCGGGCAGGCCCTGGACCGCGCCCGCCTCTACGACGCCAAGCACCACCTCGCCCACCGCCTGCAGTCCGCCCTGCTGCCCCACACCCTCCCCGACGTACCCGGTCTGAACGTCGCCGCCCGCTACCTCCCGGCCGCCCGGGGCCTGGGCATCGGCGGCGACTTCTACGACGTCATCCGCCTGGACGAGCACACCGCGAGCGTCACCATCGGCGACGTGCAGGGGCACAACGTGGACGCCGCGGCGCTCATGGGGCAGGTCCGCACCGCCGTGCACGCCAACGCCACCGTGGGGGCACCCCCCGACGACGTGCTGGCCCGCACCAACCGTCTGCTCACCGATCTGGACCCCGGCCTGTTCACCAGCTGCGCCTACGTGCACCTCGACCTGGCCACGCACCGCGCCTGTGTGGCGCTCGCCGGGCACCCGCCCCCTCTGGTGCGCCACGCCGACGGGCGCGTCGAGGCCCTGCGGGTGCCGCCGGGCCTGCTGCTGGGCATCGAGCCGGACACCGTGTACCCCTCGCTGGAGTTCCCGCTGCCGCCGGGCAGCGTGCTCGTCCTGTACACCGACGGACTGGTCGAGGCGCCCGGGGTGGACCTGGACGACGCGATCGCGGCCCTCGCCGGTCTCGTGGAACACGGCGACCCCGGCGACCTCGACGCCATCGCCGACACCCTCATCCGGCACGCGCCCGCCCCGGGCGACGACATCGCCCTGGTCCTCGTCGGTCCCCGCGCTTCGGCGCCGGGGCACTCCCGGGGCCGATCGATCGTTTTCAGGGACAAGAAGGACGAACGCCGGTCGACGCGGGCCGGCAGCGGAGGAGAAGACCCTTAATGAAACACCAGAGGGTGCGCGATCTGATGAGCGACGCCGTGGTCCGCGTGCAGCGGGGCACACCGTTCAAGGAGATCGCCCACCTGCTGCTGGAGTACGACATCACGGCGGTACCGGTCGTCGACGAGGAGAACCGCCCCGTGGGGGTGGTGTCGGAGGCCGACCTCCTGCAGAAGATGTGGGGCGGGGAGCCCGACGGTTCCCCCGAGCACGCCGAGTGGTCCCGGGCCTCGGCGGACAAGGCGGACGCCACGGACGCGGCCGGGCTCATGACCTCGCCCCCGCTGTGCGCCCTGGAGGGCTGGAGCGTCGTGGACGCCGCCCGGGTGATGGCACGCCACCGCATCAAACGGCTGCTGGTGGTCGACGGGGACGGGCGGCTGGCCGGGGTGGTCAGCAGAAGCGACCTGCTGCGGGTGTTCCTGCGCACGGACCGCGCGATCCGCACCGAGATCATCGAGGAGGCCCTGGTCAAGGCGCTGGGCCTGGCTCCCTCGTCGGTGCAGGTGGACGTGGCGCACGGCCATGTCGTGCTCAGTGGCCGGCTCCCGGCCCATGTGTCCGCCCCGCTGCTGGAAGAGCACTGCCGGAGCGTGGACGGCGTCGTCGCCGTGGAGTTCAGACCGGCCGGCGAGGCCGACGCCGAGGGCCCCGCGGCCGTCGGTTCCTGAGATCCCGCCGGCGGACGCCCGCCCGTGCCCGCTTCCCCGGGGAAGGGGAGGCGGACACGGGGGCGGCGCACTTGGGGCGACGCACTTGGGGCGACACACTTTGGGCGACGCACTTTGGCGGCATGAGATCTGCCTAACAGTGTTCGGCTTCTTGATGGACCATCAGCCCACGGCGCCCTAGGCTCGCCGCATGCCCACTGAGCGACACACCACCACCGCTCCCGTCTCCCTGCGTGAGCGGCGCCGGACCGCCGCGGCCCGGGAGATACTCGACGCCGCCGAGCAGCACATCGGCGAACACGGTCCCGCCGCCCTGTCGCTGCGCGCGGTCGCCCGCGGTCTCGGCATGACCGTGCAGGCGCTCTACCACTACTTCCCGAACCGCGACGCCCTCGTCACCGCCCTCATCACCAAGGCGTACGGCGAGCTGTCCGACGCGTTGCAGGCCGCCGCCGAGAGCGTGCGCGCGGACCCGGCCACACCCCGTCTGGTCGCGGTGGCCGAGGCCTACCGCGGCTGGGGCGTCGCCCGTCCGGAGCACTTCCAGCTCCTCTACGGGACGCCGCTGCGCTACTACGCGGCACCCGCCGAGGGCCCGACCACGCAGGCGGTCCGCCGGATGGCCGCGATCTTCCAGCGCGAGCTGTTCGCCGGCTTCACCCCGGCACAGCTCGCCGCGGCCGAGGTCCCCGCGCTCTCGCCGCCCTACCGGGAGCATCTGGAACAGCTGCCCCTGCACGCCCAGGGCGAGCTGCCGCCCGCCGCGGCCTCCCTCTTCCTGAGCGCGTGGGGGCACGTGCACGGCCTGGTCGTCCTGGAGGTGTTCGGGCACACCGCGTTCCTGGGCGACCATCAGGCGGAGGTCTTCCGCTCGTCGGTCCGGATGATGCTGGAGGACATCCACCGCCGGATCCCCGCCGTCTGAGCGAGCGCGGCCGTCAGGGGCGCGGGGCTGCCTTCCGGTCCTCACGCGAGGCGTCGGGGGCGGACAGGGCCTCGATCTCGGGGTGGTCGCGCAGGGCGGCGATGACCGCGTTCACCGCGGCGCGCTGCGGGGCGCCGCGCCGGACCACGACGGCGACGTTGCGGTGCACCGGCGGGCTCAGCCGCCGGGTGACGACGGCGTGGTCCGCCGTGACGGCCAGGGCGGGCAGCAGGGCGATCGAACCGGTCGTCTCCACGTGCCGCAGCAGCATGAGGTAGTTGCTGAACCGGCAGGCCACCCTGGGTTCGAACCCGGACTCGCGGCACAGCCGCACGGTCAGGTCGGCCATGTAGGACTGCGGCCGGTCGCAGGCCCAGGTCTCCTCCTTGCACGCCGCGAGGTCCACCGCGGCGCGGGCGGCCAGGGGGTGGCCGTTCGGCAGCACCAGGAGGACCGGATCGCTGCCGAGCGAGATGACGTCGAGGTCCGCGCCCCACGTCAGGCCCGAGTAGTCGGTGGTGGTGACGATGACGTCGGCCTCGCCCGAGCGCAGGGCGGGACCGCTCTCGTGCGGTTCCATCTCGACGAGTTCCAGGCGCAGGTGCGGATGGGTGGTGGCCAGCCGGTTCGCCGCCGGGACGGCGAGGCTGTAGATCGCGCTCTGGAACACGGCGAGCCGGACGGTGCCGATGGGCTCGTCGTTCAGGGCGCGCAGTTCGGCCTCGGCGTCGGCCATCCGGTCGAGGATCTCCCGGGCCCGGCGGGCCAGCAGGAGTCCGGCCGGGGTCAGCCGCACCCGCCGCCCGGTCCGCTCGATGAGCCGGCACCGGGTCTCGGTCTCCAGCACCGCCAGTTGCTGGGAGACCGTCGACGCGCTCAGGTGCAGCGTGTCGGCGACCGCGCGGACGGTCCCGAGCGTGTCGAGCTGGCTGAGCAGGTGCAGTCGTCCGGAGTTGAGCACGGAGCCGATGGTACGGCGGGCCTCGGCCCTCTGTACGGTTCTGGCGTACAGCAGCGTCGAATCTGTGCGATGGACACGCGCAGCGGCCCGTCCCTACCGTCGGTCGCATGCCTTCCGAGACTTCCGGCGCCGACCTGGGGCGCCACCTGATCCGCTACTCCGGCCACGCGCCCTTCTCCCCGGAGGTCGTCGTGCGCGCCGCGGGCACCTCCGTCTTCACGGAGAGCGGCCGTGAGCTGCTGGACTTCACGTCCGGCCAGATGAGTGCCATCCTCGGGCACTCCCATCCGGCGATCGTCTCGACGGTGCGCGAGCAGGTCGCGCACCTCGACCACCTGCACAGCGGCATGCTCAGCCGCCCGGTCGTCGAGCTGGCCCGCCGGCTCGCCGGCACCCTGCCCGCGCCGCTGGAGAAGGCGCTGCTGCTGACCACCGGGGCGGAGGCGAACGAGGCCGCGGTGCGGATGGCGAAGCTCGTCACCGGCCGCCACGAGATCGTCTCCTTCGCCCGGTCCTGGCACGGCATGACCCAGGCCGCCGCGAACGCCACCTACAGCGCCGGGCGCAAGGGCTACGGCCCCGCCGCGCCGGGCAACTTCGCACTGCCGGTGCCGGACCGCTACCGGCCCTCCGTCGTCGGCGCGGACGGCGAGCTGGACTGGCGCCGCCAGCTGGACCTCGGCTTCGAGATGATCGACGCCCAGTCGGTCGGCAGTCTGGCCGCCTGCCTGGTCGAGCCGATCCTCTCCTCGGGCGGCGTCGTCGAGCTTCCGCCGGGCTATCTCGCCGCCCTGGCGGACAAGTGCCGTGAGCGCGGGATGCTGCTGATCCTGGACGAGGCCCAGACGGGGCTGTGCCGGACCGGCGACTGGTACGCCTTCGAGCACGAGGGTGTCGTCCCGGACATCCTCACGCTGTCCAAGACGCTGGGCGCGGGGCTGCCGCTGGCCGCCGTGCTGACCAGCCCCGAGATCGAGCAGCGGGCGCACGAGCGCGGGTTCCTGTTCTTCACCACCCATGTCAACGACCCGCTGCCCGCCGCGGTGGGCAACACCGTCCTCGACGTCCTGGTCCGCGACCGGCTCGACGAGCGCGCCCGCAGGCTCGGTGCGGCGCTGCGGGAGGGCCTCGACAAGCTCGCCGCCCGCCACGAGGTGGTCGGCGACGTCCGGGGCCGGGGACTGCTGCTGGGCATGGAACTGGTCGGCGACCAGGTGCTGGGCGAGGGCGGCGCGGACCGTCTCGGCGCCGCCGTCACCCGGCGCTGCTTCGAGCTGGGGCTGCACATGAACATCGTCCAGCTCCCGGGGATGGGCGGGATCTTCCGTATCGCGCCCCCGCTGACCGCGAGCGACGACGAGATCGCCCGCGGGGTGGCCGTCCTCGACCAGGCACTCACCGACGCCGCCGGAGCCCTGTAGCCCGAAGGCCCCGGTGTCCCTGGGAGTACCAGGACACCGGGGCCGTGTGCGCGTGGGTCAGACTCCGGCCGTCTCCGGCTCGCGGGCGGGCTCCGTGGGCGCGGCGGTGTCGCCGAGTTCCCGGTGCAGCTTCTCGCCCTCGACGTCGACGTTCGGCAGGACGCGGTCCAGCCACTTGGGCAGCCACCACGCCTTGGTGCCGAGCAGTGCGAGCACCGCGGGCACGATGGCCATGCGGACCACGAAGGCGTCGAAGAGCACCGCGATCGCGAGTCCGAAGCCCATCATCTTGATCATGGCGTCGTTCTCCAGGATGAAGCCGGAGAAGACGCTGATCATGATGATCGCGGCGGCCGCGACCACCCGGCCGCCGTGGGTGAAGCCCGTGGTGACGGACTCGGCGGCGGACTGTCCGTGGACGTACGCCTCCCGCATGCGGGTGACGAGGAAGACCTCGTAGTCCATGGCGAGGCCGAAGACCACGCCGATCATGAAGATCGGCATCATCGACATGATCGGGCCCGGCTGGTCCACTCCGAACACGTCGGCGAGCCAGCCCCACTGGAAGACCGCGACCACCGCGCCGAGCGCCGCGGCCACCGAGAGCAGGAAGCCCAGGGCCGCCTTCAGCGGGACGAGCACCGAGCGGAACACCAGCATCAGGAGCAGGAAGGCGAGCCCGACGACCAGCGCCAGGTAGGGGATCAGCGCGTCGTCCAGGGTCTGCGAGAAGTCGATGGTCATCGCGGTCGCACCGGTGACCAGCATGGTCGCGCCGGTGTCCGCCCTGATGTCGCCGGACAGCGAGCGGATGTCGTGCACCAGCGACTCGGTGGCGACGTCGCTCGGGCCGGTCTTGGGCATCACGGTGAGGACGGCGGTGTCGCCCTTGTCGTTGAAACTGGCCGGGGTGACCGCCGCGGCCTTCCCCAGTCCGGTGATCTTCTCGCCCACGGTGTCCGCGGCGGCCTGCGGGTCGTCCGCGCCGCGTGCGTCGATGGTGACCATCAGCGGGCCGTTGAATCCGGCCCCGAAAGACTCGGACAGCATGTCGTAGGCCTTGCGCTGGGTGGTGTCGGGGGCCGAGCTGCCCTCGTCGGGCAGGCCCAGCTCCATCCCGGCGGCCGGTACGGCGATCACGCCGAGGCCGAGGACCGCGGTCAGCAGGACGGTGACCGGGCGCCGCTGTACGAAGCGGGCCCACCGGGTGCCGAGCTTCGGCTTGCCGGAGGCGGCCCGCGCCCCGGCGGGAGCCTTGCGGTCCTTGCGGCTGAGCGCCTTCTTGCCGGCGAAGCCGAGCAGCGCCGGGGTGAGGGTGAGGGCGATCAGCACGGCGATGCCGACGGTGCCCGCGGCGGCCAGGCCCATCTTGGTGAGGATCGGGATGTTGACGATCGCGAGACCGGCCAGGGCCACGACGACGGTCAGTCCGGCGAAGACGACCGCGGAGCCCGCGGTGCCCACCGCTCGTCCGGCCGCCTCCTCCGGGGCACGGCCCTCGGCGATCTCCGCCCGGTAGCGCGAGACGATGAACAGGGCGTAGTCGATGGCGACCGCGAGGCCGATCATCATGGCGAGGGTGGAGGTCGTGGCGGACAGCTCCAGCGTGCTGCCGAGCGCCCCGATGGCGGAGATGCCGATGCCGACCCCGATGATCGCCGAGAGCAGCGGCATGCCCGCCGCGACCAGGGAGCCGAAGGTCAGCAGGAGCACGATCGCGGCGACTCCGATGCCGATCAGCTCGGCGGTGCCGCCCATCTCCTGCTCGGCCACGACCGCGTCGCCGCCGGTCTCGACCGTGTACCCGCCCTCGCGCACCCCGTCGGTGGCGGCCGTGAGCGCGTCGCGGGCCTCGTCGGTCAGCTCCATCGCGTTGACCTTGTAGGTCACCGAGGAGTAGGCGGTGGTGCCGTCCTCGCTGACGGCGTTCGCCTCGAACGGGTCGTCCACCGAGGAGACCTGTGGGCCGGCCTTGAGGTCGGCGACCAGGTCCTTCACCCGGTCCTTGCCGGCCGCGTCGGATATCTTCGCGCCCTCGGGGGCACGGATCACGACGCGGGCCGTGGCGCCCTCGGCGCTGGCGGCCGGGAACTGCTCGTCGAGCAGGTCGAACGCCTTCTGGGACTCGGTGCCCGGCATGGAGAAGGAGTCTTCGGGCGGGGCCGGCGCGGCGGACGAGGCGACGCCGGCGCCCACGAGTATGGCCACCCACAACAGGGCGACCAGGCCGCGGCGCCGGAACGCCCTCCGGCCGAGTCGATAGAGAAACGTAGCCACCTTTTGGACCAATCCGTCGGGTTACGGGCAGGACGAAGACCCGGCACATGGGGGGAAGGCGGAGGCGCTGACCGGGGTACACATCCATGCTCGCCCGGGGTTCACGGCGTTTGATCCGACCCTGGGTCTGGACTGGCGTACTGCGTCGGGTGTAGTGGGGTCCCGCGCTCCTCTCCCCTCGGTGTAGATCACGAAGGTGGGTGTACTCCGCATTTCGTTGCCGCGGGCAGCCGACTCCGCTCAGCCGGTGACGGGCGTGGCGTTGCCGCCCGCCCCGCAGCGCAGGGTCCAGGGCGTGGCGGCGCGGGTGCCGCTCTCGTGGATGCGGACGTCGACCTGCTCGGCGGCCAGGCCCCCCGGGACGTCGGCGTGGGCCGCGGTGCAGACCAGCTGGCTGACCGCGGTCACGTCGAGTTCGCCGGCGCTGACCCGGAGGGGGACGACGACGTCGACGGCGCCTTCGCCCGTGGTCGCGGTGAGCCGTCCGGCCGCTCTCGACTCGACGTGGGTGGTCATGCCGCGCTCGCGCTCGGCCGGGGTGGGGCCGTCCAGGAGCAGGTCGAGGGCCTGCTGGGGGGCCAGGGGGCCGTCCGTCCGCCGGGTGACGGGGCGGGTGCCGTAGGGGCCGGCGAAGTACAGGCGCACGGTGCCGGCCCCGTCGCCGGGCCGCTGGACGCCGGAGGCGGGTGCGCCGGCCTGCACCGGGCCGGTGGTGCCGATGCCGCAGCCGGCGCTGCCGGCGGCGAGCAGCACGGTGAGGGCGAGGGCGGCCCGATTCGGACGCGGGAAGTGGCGGGATGTCATGTCGTTCCCGGGGTGGAGGCGGCCCGCGGCAGGGTGAGGGTGAAGACGGCACCGCCGCCGGGGCGGTTGGCCGCGGTGAGGGTGCCGCCGTGCAGGGCCGCGTTCTCGTGGGCGATGGCGAGTCCGAGGCCGCTGCCGCCGGAGCGGGGGCGTGCCGCGTCGGCCTTGTAGAAGCGGTCGAAGACGTACGGGAGCGCGTCGTCCGGGATGCCGGGCCCCCGGTCGGTGACGGTGACCCGGACCCGGTCCTCGCGCGTGCGGACCGCCACCGTCACGGGCGGGCCTCCGTGGTGCAGCGCGTTGGCGACCAGGTTGCCGAGGACGACGTCGATCCGGCGGGGGTCGACGCGTACGGGTGCCGGTTCGGGCAGGTCGGCCCGGACCCGCTCGTCAAAGGCCCAGCCGCGCAGTTGCAGGGTCTTGGTCACGAGGGTGCGCAGGTCGACGTCCTCCCGGTGGACGGGGGCGGCCTTGGCGTCGAAGCGGGAGACCTCCATGAGGTCCTCCACCATGCGGGCCAGGGTGCGCACCTCCTGGCTGATCAGCCGGACGGCGTCCTCGGTGTCGGCGGGCAGCACACCCGAGGCGGCGTCCTCGTCGAGGACCTCGGTGACCGCGGCCATGGCGGCCAGCGGGGTGCGCAGTTCGTGGGCGACGTCGGCGGCGAAGCGGCGGGCGCCGGCCTCGAGCCGGCGCAGTTCGGCGGCGTCCCGCTCCAGGGTCTCGGCCATGGTGTTGAACGAGCGGGTCAGGTCGGCGAGTTCGTCGTGGCCCGCGGTGTCCAGGCGCGTGTCCAGCTCCCCGGCCGCGATGCGTTCGGCGCCGTGGCGCAGCCGTCGGACGGGCCGCAGGACGCTGCGCGCCGCCACCAGGGCCGGGACCAGGGCGAGGGCGAGCGCGGGGACGGCACCGGCCTGGGCGGCGGTGACCAGGGCGTCGATGTCGGCCCGGTCGTCGTCGAGGGGGAAGACGGCGTACACGGTGAGTCCGGAGAGCGGGTCCTGGTCCGGGTCCCCGTTCCCGGCTTCGTCGGGGGTGTAGGCGACGGGCATGCCGAGCGCCAGCCACGGGCGGCCGTCGTGTTCGGTCCGCTGGTGGACGGCCCGGCCGGTGTCCCGCACGGTCTCCCGCAGCTCGTCGGGGACGGGTGGCGCGCCCGGGGAGGCCGAGACCGGTTCGGCGCCCCGGTAGGAGGCGGACGCGTGCCAGCCCCGGGCCCCGCCGGCCTGGTCGATCTGTCCGGTGAGCCCGCGCAGGTCCCCGGCGGTGGGCGGGACGACCAGGTCGGGGGCGAGGGAGTCGAGCTGGGTGCGCAGATCGGCGACGGCACTCTCCGCGGCGCGGTCGAGGATGGCCGCGCGGGCCCGATGGAAGGTGAAGCCGGCGGTGAGCAGGGCGCCGAAGGCAGCGGCCAGGAGAAAGGCGACGACCAGCCGGGCCCGCAGCCCGCGGGGCGTGTGCCGCCGCAGCCTGCTTGCGGCGAGCCGGAGCGGTGGCCGCAGCCGGCTCACAGCGGACCGAACCGGTAGCCGAAGCCGCGCACGGTCTGCACGTACACCGGTCTGCGCGGGTCGTCCTCGATACGGGCACGCAGCCGCATCACACAGGCGTCGACGAGGCGGACGTCGCCGTAGAAGGAGTGTTCCCAGACCTGCTCCAGCAGTTGCTGGCGCGAGTACACCTGACCGGGGGTGGCGGTGAGGAACAGCAGGAGCTTCAGTTCCGAGGGTGCCAGGGGCAGCTCGGTGCCGTGCTTGGCCACGACCAGGGTGGTGCGGTCCACCGTGAGGTCCGCGTGCCGCTCGGGGCCGGCGTCGGCCGGATTCCGGGTGCCGCCGTCCTGGGCGGGCGCGACCCGGCGCAGGACCGCCCGGATCCGCGCCTCCAGCAGCTCGGCGCCCGCCGGTTTGACGACGTAGTCGTCGGCGCCCGCCTCCAGGCCGACGACCATGTCGATCTCGTCGCCCCGCGCGGAGAGGATGATGATCGGGATCTGCTTGCTCTCCCGGATCCGGCGGCACACCTCCAGACCGCTCATGTTCGGCAGCATCAGGTCCAGGAGCACCAGGTCGGGCCGGTACCGCTCCAGGGTCAGCAGACCGGTCTCCCCGCTGCCCGCGACGGCCACCTCGTGCCCCCGGCGTTTCAGCGCGAGCGAGACGCCTCTCTGCACCGCGGGGTCGTCTTCGATGAGCAGGACTCGTGCCATGGGGGTGCGCTCTTCTCCGGTTTCCTCGGCTCGGCTTCCGCGACCCGGTTTCCCCGGCCCGGCGGCGGCCGTCTTCTGCCAGCGTGCTCGAAGCGTATGACGCCGGGTTCCGCGTCGTGTGAGGAAACGATGACAGCCCTCCCGGGGCCGGGAGCGTGGGGGCTGTGCTGGGGGCATGGACAACGAGATCAACTCCGGCGGGCGCTCACTGCCCGCCCGCCGCGCCTACGGTTACGCCCTCGTGGCCGCGGCCGCGGCACTTTTCCTGACCGGTTGCCAGGACTCCGGCACCGGCGTCGAGGTCTCCGCGAGCGACGGCACGGCGGGCGTCACCACGGACGGTGGGAAGGACTCCTCCGAAGGAAAGCAGGACGACGGGCCGCGACGCCTGCTGTGGATGGGTGACTCCATCGGCGAGGCCCAGGCGCCGGCCCTCGGCGCGGCCATGAAGGCCGGGGGCGTCGCCTTCAAGTCGGTGGCCGCCGCCGGCGGCGGCGGTGTCGTCGGCGAGATCGCGGCGCCCACCTGGGACCGCCTGCCGAAGACGCTGAAGTCCTTCGCGCCGGACGTCGTCGCCTACCAGGTCACCACCTACGACTGGGGCACCCCGGCCGAACAGCGCGCGGCCTACGAACGCCTGGTGAAGACCGTGAACGAGGCTGGGGCCGACCTCCTCCTCGTCTCCGCCCCGCCCTTCAAGATCGACGACTTCTACCAGCCGCACGAGGCGGAGATCGCATCCGCGCCGCGGTCCGCGAAGAGCGTGGCCGAGAAGCACCCGGACACGGCCGGCTTCCTCGACGCCGCCGCCCTGTGGGGCGACGACAGCGCTTCCGAGCAGGCGCAGCGCAGCGAGGACGGCATCCACTCCTGCCAGCAGGGCTCGGCGGCGTTCGCCGTCTGGTTCGGCGAGCAGTTGGAGAAGCGGTACGGCTTCGACCCGGCCGCCGCCGGCACCTGGGCCACCGGTGACTGGACCGGCGCGAAGGTCTACAGCCGGCTCGGCTGCGCGTAGCCCCCGCGGCGTCCCCGGCCCGCCCATCCGCTCACCCGCCCACCGCGAGGCGGTCGCGGGCCGGGGACGCCTCGCCGCCTCGCCCCTTCGACGGAGACCAGCCCATGCCCCTGCCGGCCACACCCTCCCCCGCCCCCCGCCGCGCCCGCGCCGCCCCCTCCCCCGTGCCGCGGCCGTCGCGGCGGCACATCGCCCCGCTCGACGGCCTGCGCGGCGTCGCCGTCCTGGGCGTGCTGTTCTTCCACGCCGGTCATTTCGACGGCGGGTTCCTCGGCGTCGACCTCTTCTTCGTCCTGTCCGGCTTCCTCATCACGGGCCTGCTGCTGAAGGAGGCGGCCCGTGACGGCCGGATCGACCTGCTCGCCTTCTGGGGCCGGCGCGCCCGGCGGCTGCTGCCGGCGCTCGCGGTCGTACTCGCCGGGACCCTGCTCCTGGTGTGGGCCCTCGGCCCGCCGAACCTGCTCCGGTACGCCCTCGACGACGGGCCGTGGGTGGCCGCGAACCTCGCCAACTGGCACTTCGTGGCCGACCGGGTCGGCTACTGGGACTCGGCCGGCACCAGGGTCTTCAGCCATCTGTGGAGCATCGCGGTCGAGGAGCAGTTCTACGTGGTGTGGCCGCTGGTGCTATGTCTGCTGGCCCGGGGCCGGGGCGCCGGACGGCGGGTGGCCGCCGTGGCCGCGGCCGGCGCCGTCGCGTCCCTGGTCCTGATGGTCGTCCTGACCACTGCGGCCGACACCACCCGGGTCTACGAGGGCACCGACACCCGCGCCTTCTCGCTCCTCCTCGGAGCGCTGGCGGCCACCGAACCCGCCGCGCGTCTGGTCTCCCGCCTCGGCGAACGCGCCGCCGGCCGGTGGAGCCTCGCCCTGGCCGCGGGCATCGGGGCGTACTGGATCGCGGCCGACGGCCAGAACTCCCCGTCTCTCTTCCGGGGCGGGCTGTTCCTCCACGCCCTGGCCGCCGCCCTGCTCATCGCGTGCCTGGCCCGGGCTCCCCGCACACCGGCCGGGCGCTTTTTCGCCGCCGCGCCGCTGCGCCGGCTCGGCACGGTCTCCTACAGTCTGTATCTCTGGCACTGGCCCGTGTACCTGCTGCTGAGCGAGGAACGGCTCGGCCTCGTGGGGGCTTCCCGTACGGCGGTGCTGCTCGCCGTGTCGGTGGCGCTCGCCGTGCTCTCCAAGGTCCTGGTGGAGGACCCGGTCCGGTTCCGGGCCCGCTGGGCGAAGGGCCGCACCGGGGCGGTCGCCCTCGTCGCCGCCTTCGCCGCGCTGGCCGCGCTGTGGGCGGCGGTCCCCCAGCCGCGAACCGGGGAGGGCTCGGTCGACGTCACACGTCTCGGGTCGGGCGGCGGTTGACCTTCACCTTGGGGCAGGCCGCAGCATCGGTGTCACCGGGCGAAGCGCCCGGTACGAGGAGGGGTGGGCACGTGGGCGTGGAGTTGCTGACCATAGGGGCGTTCGCGAAGGCGGCCCGGCTGTCGCCGAAGGCGCTGCGGCTCTACGACGAGCTGGGCCTGCTGCCGCCCGCCCGCGTCGACCCGGTCACCGGCTACCGCCGCTACGCCCCGGAACAGGTGGAACGGGCCCGGCTCGTGGCCTGGCTGCGCCGCCTGGGGATGCCGTTGGCCCGCATCCGGCACGTGTGCTCGCTGGACGCGGGAGCGGCGGCCGGGGAGGTCCGCGCCTTCTGGGCACGGGCCGAGGCCGAGACCGCCGCCCGACGGGACCTGGCCGCCTTCCTCGTCGACCACCTGAACCGGAAGGACCCCGCCATGTCTCCCACCACTCCTGCCCTGAGCATGCGCTACGCCGCCGCCTCCGACACCGGCCTGGTCCGCGAGAGCAACCAGGACACCGCCTACGCCGGTTCCCGCCTGCTGGCCGTCGCCGACGGCTTCGGCGACGGGGGCGCTCCGGCGAGCGCCGCCGCCGTCGAGTCGCTGCGGCGGCTGGAGAGCGGCGGTGTCCCTGCGGACGGTCTCCTCAACGTCCTCGCGGACGCGGTGGAGGAGGCCGAACGGGCCGTGCACGACGCCGTGGGATCCGGTTCCGCGCCGCAGGAGGCCGGTACGACCCTCACCGCGATGCTCTGGACGGGGTCCCAGCTGGGCCTCGTCCACATCGGCGACTCGCGCGTGTACCTGCTGCGCGACGGGGAGCTGTTCCAGATCACGCACGACCACACCGTGGTGCAGTCGATGGTCGACGAGGGCCGCATCACACCGGAGGAGGCCGCGTCCCACCCCCAGCGGTCGCTGCTGGTGCGGGCCCTGGGCCGGGGAGCCGACGCCACCGCCGAGATGCGCCTGCAGGACGCCCGGCCCGGGGACCGCTATCTGCTCTGCTCCGACGGCCTGTCGACGGTGGTGCCGGGCGACGAGATCCACCGGGTGCTGGCCGCCCCGGGCGAGCCCGGGGCGGCCGTCCGGGAACTGGTGGCCCTCGCCAACGGGTCCGGCGGTCCCGACAACGTCAGCTGCGTCGTCGCCGACGTCGTGTCCGGGGCGTGACGCCGCCGGGCGCCGGGCCCCGCCCGGGTCGGCCGCCCCTCAGGGCGGTGCCGCCCCGACCGTGACCCGGTCGCTTCCGCCCTCGGAGAAGAAGGACGCGAGGGCCTGCCCCTCCTCAGCGACCTCGGCGCGCTCCGGCCGGGTGAGCCGGCGCAGCGGGGTGACGGTCACCGTGCCGTCCTCGACGGTCCAGGTCGCCGAGACCCTCCCGTCGACGAGGACGAAGCGGGCGCCGGTGACCGACAGGCCGCGGTGCGGGTCGTCGATGATCCGGCCGCGGTCCTGGTAGCCGAGGACCGCGTTGTCGAAGGCGGGCAGGAACCGCGCCGGCGCCGGGGTGCCGGGATCGGGCCGCGGGGCGTCGGGCAGGTCCAGCAGTTCCCGGCCCCGCTCGTCGCGGAAGGAGACCAGTTCCCCGCGCACCGCCGCGACCGCGGCCGGCAGCCCCGCGAGCCCGCACCAGGCACGCAGGTCCGCCGAGGCGGCCGGCCCGAAGGCGGCCAGGTAGCGCCGTACCAGCTCCTCCCCGACCGGATCGGTGCCCGGCGGGGCGGGCGGGTCCACCTCGCGGCCCAGCCAGTGGGCCACCGGGGCGTTGCGCACCCCGGCCCTGGTGCGCCACAGGCCGCGCGGCGGCAACTGCACCGTCGGGATCAGCGCGGCGACCAGCAGCTCCCCCAGCGGCCGGGGTCCCGCGTCCGGCCACCGCGCGGCCACGGCGCGGGCGAGGTCGCCCATCGAGCGGGGCTCGCCGTCGGCCAGGACCGCGCGGCCCGCCGCCGCAAGCTCGTCGAGGTCGACCCCGGCGAGCTCGCGGCGGTAGGTGCCGAGGACGCGGCCGCGCAGCATGGCGTCGTGGCGCGATCGCCAGGCCAGCACGTCCTCGGCGGTGACGAGATGGACGGTGCGGCGCATCAGGTGGGTCCGCACCACCCGACGCCCGGTCAGCAGGTCGTCGAGCGCCCGTGGGGCGAAGTCGCGCAGCCGCGACCACAGCCCGACGAACGGTTCCTGCGGCTCCTGTGCCTGCATGCCGCCGAGGTGCGCGACGGCGCCGAGCACCGGGTGGTCCGCGCGGTCGAGCAGCAGCTGCCGGGCGAGCGCCGCCCGGTTCAGCGACCGGGCGTCGAGCACGCTCACGCGTTGTACTCGCTCACGACGTCCAGGACCCAGGTGACGCCGAAGCGGTCCCGCAGCATGCCGTACAGGGGCGCCCACTGGGCCGTCCCGAGCGGCCGCAGGACGGTCGCGTCCTCGGCGAGCTTCTCCCAGTACGCGGTGATCTCCTCGGTGGTCTCGCCGCGGACGGAGACGAAGAACGCGTTCTCCCCCTGGTGGTAGGGCAGGTCGGACGGCACGTCGTAGGCCATCACGGCCAGGCCGTCGGCGGTGGACACCTGGCCGAACATCACCTGGTCGGCCGCGGCGGGGTCCTGGACGTTGCCGGCGTCCTTGTACGTCACCAGGGTCAGGTCCCCGCCGAACGCGGCCCGGTAGAAGGTGAGGGCTGCGCGGGCGTCGCCACGGAAGTTGAGGTGGGTCACGGCTTTGGCGGTCATGTCGGGCTCCTTGCCTCGGAGGGAAAGCCGGGCCGGTCCGGCCCCGCGGTGCCCACTCTGCTTCAGGTAGCGGTCAGGTTGTGGCCGCTATGTGCGGCAGCATGGTGGCCATGCAGAAGACCTCGGCCCGGCTGCTGTCCCTGCTCTCGCTGCTCCAGGCCCGCCGGGACTGGCCCGGTGCGGTGCTGGCCGAGCGGCTGGACGTCAGTGCGCGCACGCTGCGCCGCGACGTCGACCGGCTCCGGGAGCTGGGCTACCCGGTCCGGGCGGTGAAGGGCCCCGACGGCGGCTACCGCCTGGACGCCGGGACGCGGTTGCCCCCGCTGCTCTTCGACGACGAGCAGGCGGTGGCCCTCGCGGTCGCGCTGCGGACCGCCGCGGCCACCGGCGCCGGGATCGAGGACGGGGCCGAGCGCGCCCTGGCCACGCTGCGCCAGGTCATGCCCGCCCGGCTGCGGCACCGGATCGACGCCCTCCAGGTCACTTCCGTCGCACGGTCCGCGCCCCGGCCGCAGCCCCAGGCGGACACCGGCGTCCTGATGGCGCTCAGCGCCGCCGTCCAGGCACGCGAGGTGCTGCGCTTCGACCATGCCCCGGCCCACTTCGCGGACCCCGCAGCCGAGGAGGTGCCGCCCCCGCGCCGGGTGGAGCCGCACCATCTGGTCACCCGGGGCGAGCGCTGGTACCTGGTCGCCTGGGACCTGGACCGCGAGGACTGGCGGGTCTTCCGCGCCGACCGGATCACCCCGCGCACGCCCACCGGCCCGCGCTTCACGCCCCGGGACCTGCCCGGCGGGGACGTGGCCGCCTTCCTGACCGGCAGGTTCCGCGGCTCGGACGGCTCCCCGGACTGGCCCTGCCGCGGCACGGCCGTACTCCACCTGCCCGCCTCCGCGGTGTCCCCGCACGCCGCCGACGGGACGGTCGAGGAGCTGGGTCCCGACCGCTGCCGGCTCACGACGGGCTCCTGGTCGTGGGCTTCGCTGGCGGCCTCCTTCTGCCTCTACGACGCCGACATCGAGGTGGTCGGCCCGCCCGCGCTCGAGGAGGCGTTCGCCGGGCTGGCCGACCGCTGTGCCGGGGCCGTCGCGGAGCGGCCCCGGCGACGGTGAGCGCCGGGGCCCGCCTCACACCCGCTGGGCCCGCTCCAGGCTCGCGGTCTCGGTGGCCGGGCCGCCGCCCGTCACGACGCGTGAGCGGCTGTTCAGCCGCAGGGAGACGGCGACGAAGGCGATCGCGACCAGGGTCATCGCCCCGCCCGCCCAGGCGGTGGCCGCGTAGCCGAGGTCCGCGTCGATCACCGTGCCGCCGAGCCAGGGGCCGCCGGTGTTGCCCAGGTTGAACGCGGCGGTCGTCGTCGCGCCCGCGAGGGTGGGCGCGGCACCGGCGACGTTGAACATGCGGGCGTTGAGCGCGGGCGCCGTGTAGAACGCGGAGAAACCGAGCAGCAGCGACAGGACGATCACGGCGGCGGGGCTGGAGGCGAACAGCGCGAGGGCGGCCAGCAGCACCGTCGAGGCGGTGATGCCGGAGAGCAGTACGCCGAACAGGTGGGCGTCGGCGACCCGGCCGCCGATCGTCGTGCCGATGAGCGCGCCGACGCCGAACAGCGCCAGCACGGTCGGCACCCATCCGTCCGCCAGTCCGGCGGCGTCGGTGAGCAGCGGGGCGAGGTAGGAGAAGGCGCAGAAGACGCCGCCGGCGGCGAGCGCGGTCACGACGATGGACAGCCAGACCTGGCGGTCCCGGTAGATCGCCAGCTCGCCCCGCAGCCGGGGCCGCCGCTCGGGCAGCGGGATACGGGGGATCAGGGTCACCACGCCGACGAGTGCGACGGCGGAGGCGCCGCCCACGGCCCAGAACGCGGACCGCCAGCCCAGGTGCTCGCCGAGGAAGGCGCCCGCCGGGACGCCGAGGACGTTGGCGATGGACAGTCCGCCGATCATCACGGCCATCGCGCGGGCCCGCGCGGTCACCGGCACCATCGCGATGGCCACGGCCGCGCCCACCGCCCAGAAGCCGGCGCAGGCGAGCGCGCTGACGACCCGCGAGACGAACAGGACCTCGTAGCTCGTCGCGAGCGCGCCCGCGACCTGGCCGACGCCGAACACCGAGATCAGCGCGACCAGCGTGGTCTTGCGGGGCAGGCGCAGGGTCGCCACGGCCAGCAGCGGCGCGCCGACCACCATGCCGATCGCGAACGCCGATATCAGCAGCCCGGCTCGCGGGATCGACACGTCCATGTCGTCGGCGATGGGCGGCAGCAGTCCGGAGAGCATGAACTCGCTGGTGCCGAGGGCGAAGACGGACAGGCCGAGGATGTAGACGGCGAGCGGCATGCGTCCGGCCGTGGGCCGTGGGGAAGAGTCGGGCATGAAAGGTGTCAACGGGGCCCCGCTTCCCGCCATTCCCGCGGCGGGGCCCGTCTCACGATGCGGCTACGGTGTCACGCGCTCCAGCCGGACGACGATCCCCTTCGAGGTGGGCTGGTTGCTGATGTCGGCGACGCTGTCCAGCGGGACCAGGACCTGGGTCTCCGGGTAGTACGCGGCGGCGGACCCGCGGGCGGTGGGGTACGGGACCACCTCGAAGCCCTCGGCGCGGCGCTCGGTGTCGTCGTGCCAGACGCCGACGACGTCGACGCGGTCGCCTCCGGCCAGGGACAGGGCGCTCAGGTCGTCCGGGTTGACCATGACCACCCGGCGGCTGCCGTGGATGCCCCGGTAGCGGTCGTTCAGGGTGTAGGGGATGGTGTTCCACTGGTCGTGGGAGCGCAGGGTCTGCAGCAGCAGGTGGCCCTCGGGCAGGTCGGGCGTGCGCCAGGTGTTGCGGGTGAACACGGCCTTGCCGGTGGCGGTGCGGTAGACGCCCTCGTTGACGGGGTTGGGCAGCCGGATGCCGCCGGGGCGTGCCACCCGCCGGTTGAAGTCGTGCAGGCCCGGCACGATCCGGGAGATCCGGTCGCGGATCGCGCTGTAGTCGGCCTCGAACTCCTCCCAGGGCACGTCGCCGGGGCCGGTGCCCAGGGTGCGGCGGGCGAGCCGGCACAGGATGGCGACCTCGCTGAGCAGCAGGGGTGAGGCGGGCTTGAGGCGTCCCCGGGAGGTGTGCACCTCGCTCATGGAGTTCTCCACCGTGACGAACTGCTCGCCGCCCGACTGCTGGTCGCGTTCGGTCCGGCCGAGGGTGGGCAGGATCAGCGCCGTCCGCCCGCAGACGGTGTGGGAACCGTTGAGCTTGGTGGAGACGTGGGCGGTCAGGCGGCAGCTCCGCATGGCCTCCTCGGTGACCGCGCTGTCGGGGGCGGCCCGGACGAAGTTGCCCGCGACGCCGAGGAAGACCTTGATCCGGCCCTCCCGCATCGCCTTGATCGAGTCGACCGAGTCGAGGCCGTGGGCGCGCGGCGGGTCGAAGCCGAACTCGTCGCGCAGGGCGTCCAGGAAGGAGTCCGGCATCTGCTCCCAGATGCCCATCGTGCGGTCGCCCTGGACGTTGCTGTGGCCGCGCACGGGGCAGGCGCCGGCTCCGGCCCGGCCGAGGTTGCCGCGCAGCAGCAGGAAGTTGACGATCTCCCGGATGGTGGGCACGCCGTGCTTGTGCTGGGTGACGCCCATCGCCCAGCAGACGACGACCCTTTTGCTGCGCAGTACCTCGTCGCGGACCCGCTCGATCTCCTCGCGGGTCAGACCGGTGGTGGCGACCACGTCGTCCCAGGAGGCCTGCCGGGCGTGCTCGGCGAACTCCTCGAAGCCGCTGGTGCTGTCGCGGATGAACGCGTGGTCCAGGACCGTGCCGGGCCGGGCGTCCTCGGCTTCGAGCAGCAGCCGGTTCAGCGCCTGGAACAGGGCGAGGTCGCCGCCGGGCCGGATGTGCAGGAACCGGTCGGCGATGCGGACGCCCTGGCCGATCACGCCGCTGGCCTTCTGCGGGTTCCTGAACCTCAGCAGCCCCGCCTCCGGGAGCGGGTTGACGGCGACGATGCGGGCGCCGTTGCGCTTGGCCTGTTCCAGCGCGGACAGCTGCCGCGGGTGGTTGGTGCCGGGGTTCTGTCCCACCAGGAAGATCAGGTCGGCGTGGTGGAGGTCGTCGAGGCTGACGGTGCCCTTGCCGGTGCCGAGGGTCTCGTGCAGGGCGAAGCCGCTCGACTCGTGGCACATGTTGCTGCAGTCGGGCAGGTTGTTGGTGCCGTAGGCGCGGGCGAAGAGCTGCAGCACGAAGGCGGCTTCGTTGCTGACCCGGCCCGAGGTGTAGAAGACCGCCTCGTCGGGGCTGTCGAGCGCCTTCAGTTCCCCGGCGAGCAGGTCGAGGGCGTCGCGCCAGCTGATCGGCTCGTAGTGGTCGGAGCCGGGCCGCTTGACCATCGGCTCGGTCAGGCGCCCCTGCTGGTTCAGCCACAGGTCGGAGCGCCCGGCCAGGTCGGAGACGGAGTGCTCGCGGAAGAAGTCCGCGGTGATCCGCCGCGTCGTCGCCTCGTCGTTGATGTGCTTGGCGCCGTTCTCGCAGTACTCGTTGCGGTGCCGGTGGCCGGGTGCGGGGTCCGCCCAGGCGCAGCCCGGGCAGTCGATCCCGTCGACCTGGTTCATGGTCAGCAGGTCCACCGCGGTTTCCTTCGGGGACGTCTGCGCCAGGGAGTACTCCAGTGCGTGCACCACCGCGGGCACGCCCGCGGCCCAGGTCTTGGGCGGGGTGACGGTCAGGTCGTCCCGGGGTTCGTCCCTGGGCGGCTTCTTCATCGGGGGGTTCGCCTCTCGTTCGCTGTGTTCAGGTACGGGCCCGTCAGCCCACGGGCCAGACCGCCACCCGGCTGCGCGGCGGCTCCGGCTCTTCCGGCCGCACCTGGCCGTCCCGGATGGTCCCCCGCCAGCCGCCGCTCGCCTCCCCGTGTCCTTCGATGTACGCCTTGAAGTGCGCGAGTTCGCGCCGCACCACGCGGCCGGCCGCCCCGGGGACCAGGGCGAGTACGCCCGTGAGTCCGCGCGGCTCGGCCGACATCCGCACGGTCACCGAGGTGTGTTCCCCTTCGCTCGGCCGGAACGTGACCTCGCCCCGGTGGCCGTGGCGTTGCCCGAGGCTGCGCCAGGTCAGGTGCGAGTCGGGCACCTGGTCGACGATCTCGGTCGCGAACTCTTTGCGGAGGGGGCCGAGTCCGACGACCCACAGGGTCACCGCGGGCCTGATCTGTTCGACGCGCCTGACGGTGGTCATGAACCGCGGGAAGCACTCGAACTGGGTCCACTGGTCGTACGCGGTGCGCACCGGTACGGCGATCTCGACGGTCTCCTCGACGGTGTTCATGTGCCGCTCGCCTCCGCGGGTCGTGCGGTGCCGGACTTGTCGACCGTGCAGTGCAGGGAGTCGTCGACCACGTCGGCGACGATGGTGTCGCCGGGGTCGGCCTCGCCGCCGAGGAGCAGGTCGGCGACGCG